>CAYQXG010000011.1:0-43731 GCA_964421525.1 uncultured Sangeribacter sp.
TTCAGTCTTCAGTCTTCAGTCTTCAGTCTTCAGTCTTCAGTCTTCAGTCTTCAGTATTCAGGTATCAGTATTTAGGCTTTAGTCTTTAGGAACGAGAGCAATTTCTATGAGGAAAATTAACGAGATATTTTATTCATTACAGGGGGAAGGTCATCACACCGGATATCCTTCTGTGTTCATACGTTTTTCCGGATGCAACCTGCAGTGTCCTTTTTGTGACACCCGACATAATGAAGGTGTCGTTATGAACGACACTGACATCATTCATGCAGTGAATCTATACAAGGCAGACTGGGTTATTCTTACGGGTGGGGAACCTTCGCTGTGGATAGACAAGGACTTTATCAGGCTCCTACATCAGGCTACAGGGAAAAAGATTGCTATTGAAACTAACGGTACTAATCCTGTGCCCGATGGAATAGATTGGATAACAGTCTCACCCAAAACAGGAATTGAAGATATGATAGGAAGTCCTGAAATAAAGATTGAAAAGGCTGATGAATTGAAGGTGGTGGATGTAGGGCAGGATCTTGATCAGTATTTCAGGCTGCCATGTGTAGGCGAAGATACCTTGATGTATCTTCAGCCCTGTTATGTTTCAGACAAGAAAACAAGGGAATCTAATACAATTAGAACAGTAAGGCGAGTGCTTCAGGATCCGCGGTGGACATTAAGTCTTCAGACTCACCGTTATCTGGGTATTCCCTGATGCACGGCAAGAGGGAATGGGTGAACAAGGTGCACTTGCCATCCAAGTCTTGAAGGATGTAGAAAATCCTTCTTAGGGTTATCCCCGACATAATGATATTCTTTAGCCCCGGCATATTTCCTCATCACGCTAAGGAAATTGTCGGGGTTGGTTTTGTCAAAACCGGTTTCACCTGAGATGAAAATATTCTCGTTGTCAAAGAATCGGTAAAGTCCTGCGGCTTCTATCTTATTACGTTGCGTGGTGCTTCTACCATCGGTGATCAATACCATTGCAGTCCCTTCTTTCTTAAGTTTATACAATGTCTCAACAATTGAAGGGAAAACATGATATATTTCCGGATCAGGCTTATGATTTCTGAATTCATCGACAACCTCTTTAATGCATATTCTTCCGGTAAGTCCTGCTTTTTCAATAAGGCATTCGAGTGCTGAGTAATGGTTTCTGCGTGTAAGTACAGCAGTATCCATACAGGCAATTACCCGCTGCGGATCAAGCCCGGGATGTCTTTCATATATCCAACCCGCTATGTGCCGGATTCCACTCTTTAGAAACAATACCTCGGGAATCAAGGTATCGTCGAGATCAAAACCGACGACTATCTTTGTCATTTAACTATACGGATAATGCGGGCTCCTTTAATTCTTTTAATATTTCTCTTCACGTAGGCTTCAAACGGAAGTTCCTCCATCGCAACTTTGTCGCCCGAGGGGGAGAGCATAATGATCATAAGGTTGTCACCCTCCCATGTCAATATTCCCATGTCCCGATGGTCGAGATTGTAGTCGGTAGTCATGAGAAAGAACATATCACCGTCCTTTGCTTGTGCGCCATAACGTTTCGCACTTGTGATATCTCCATTTGAGAGATAGGGAATCTGGTGGTTTCGGAATCCCATCTCAAGCATCTTAAGGCGGTCATAGTTCTTTTGATTAGCAAAAGCCTTAAAGGAATCCTTATGCTGAGAAATGTAGTCGATAGATTTTTCTTTTTTCCTTATAGCAATGTCATCAAAGTTGGGAGTAGCATCTAAGACATAGCCCCTGAAGATGTTGTCGGTGATCCAGTCGGAAGGATATAGGAATCTCGATACAAAGTCGGTTGCCTTACCTCCTTTAAACATCACAGCTTCATATTTGTCGGCAAAATCACGCCAGTTAGGGTCGGATGATGTCTCATAAGCCTTTGCAAGCGCAACACATGTGCCGAGCAAGCTAAGAGGAGTGAATTCGTGTATGTTAAGTGTGTATTCCAAAGTGTCGGCATCAAGCACCTGCGACCTTAATCCCGACGGTGATCCAACTAATTTACGCGCGAAGAAAGCCACGCGCTGGTTTGGCTCCATATCTTTGAGAACAGGATCACGGAGCAACGCATTGATATCTGTGGTGTCAGATTCACAATGAAACGCAATCGTGTCGTAGGCTACAGCACTGAGCGAGAACAGGAGGGAGAGTAATATTGAGACAAATATTTTCATATAAGATTGTCAGATTTCCGGATTATTCTTGATTTCAATACAAAATTATAGAAAAAAATCTGAATGTGCAAATAAATAGGGCAGGGGCACAATATTTGCGTCCCTGCCTTAGATATGAATCAAAATATTATTTCGGGAGATTGAATACTGTTGAGATTTCTGTCATCTGAGCGTCGGACATTCCTTCCGGCTCAAATCCCATATTGCAGGCGCACATATAGATATTAGCGCTCTTATTGAGCACATCTATCTGGTCGAATGCCGACATGATATCGTTTTCCACAGCGAAAACGCCATGTTTCTCCCACATCACAACGTCGTAGTTGTCGTCGATAGCCTTAATGGTAGCATCGGCGAGTTCGTTGGAAGAAGGAAGCATATAGGGCACAATTCCAAGACCACGAGGAGCAAATGCTTTGGTTTCGGGAATCATAGACCAAAGTATCTTGGTCAGCACATCTTTCTTAAGGAATTCAGGGTTATGGCTCATTGCCACAAGCTCAATCGGATGTGTGTGCAGGCTTGCCTTGTAGGTTGAGCCTTTGCCGATGAGATAGTTGTGGACAGCAAGATGAGACGGTAGTTCAGATGTGGGTTTAACGGGTTTGTCAGCCACAATCTCGTAGCTTGCACAATCATCGCAAATACGAATTATTGAACCGTTGTCCATAGGCCAACGAGCAAGATCGCGCATTCTCATCTGCGTACCCTTGCAATAGAACCAGCATCCCTTAAGGTTCGGCAATGTGAAACCGATAGGGAACGGGCCTGCAATTGCAGGCATAGCCTTGATTTCGTCGGTGATATGTTCTGTAACATTTACTGTAATGTTGCCGCCGTTGCGTTCAGCCCATCCTTTCTGCCAGAGGTAGCCGGCAGCTTCTGCAACCTGATTCACCTGATGGGCGAGGCCGGGGTTGTTGTCTAATACTGAAGACATATTTATTAATTGGAAATTGAGAATTTTTAATCGGTGATTAGATCAGCTGTGGGAGGAAGCAGGAAACAATAAGTACTATTATTCCAACAATCAGCACAGCAATTGTTTTGGGAGGGCAACCTTTCCATTCCTTGAGAATGATACCCCAGACATTAGAGAAGATTACATTTAGTGCCATCAATATGCAGAACGACAGAGTCATTAGAATCGGGGATTCTACAAGGAAACCTTTTCCAATAGAAAGTCCGAAGAACTGGCTATACCAAAGACCGCCTGCAAGAAGACAGAGAAGGATGTTGTTGACAAGCACATCTTTTTTACCATAGTCACTCCAAGTGTTGTTTTTCTGGTTCTCATACAGGCAGTAGATAGCGTTGGTTACGAAACCACCAAGAGTCACAAGGAATGTAGCGGGTAAGGTCTTGTAAGCATCGGGTGTCAGCGCTCCAAAATTGATGTCGGCACCGAAAGCAAGCCCGATGTTGAAGCACCCGCTCATGAAGCCGCAGAGAAGGGCTATCAGGATTCCTTTAGGGAAATTAAAATCCTTAACAGAAGATTTTGAAGCATCTTCAGAGATCGCGTTTGCCTTCATAGCTCCAGCCACACCGATAATGTTGATGCCGGCTAATGTGACGACAACTCCGATTATGACAGAGTAGGTCAGCTGCGAAAGAGGATCATTCTCGGGAAAGAACAATTGCAGCATCACCGGCCCCATGATGGTGCCGAGACCCGCACATGTGCCGAGAGCAATAGACTGGCCGAGAGCTACACCAAGATAGCGCATAGAAAGGCCGAAAGTCAGGCCGCCGACACCCCAAAGCATACCAAAGAGAATGGTCATCCAAAACTTTGATGCAGGAACAGACTCAAATAATTCTGTGATGCTATGTCCTGCCGGCACAGCAAGCATCATTCCCAGAAAAGGGAGAATGAGGAATGCAAATACAGCCTGAACCATCCAGTAGCTTTCCCAACTCCAATTTTTTATCTTGTTGATAGGCACGTAGCAGCTTGACTGGAAGAAAGCACCAATTGCAATGATTAGTAAACCAATGAAAATCATAGAATGTGATAGTGTTTTGATTATAGGTAAGGTATGAGGCAGTCAGCCTCATACCTTAATAAAGTCAACAGAGTTGATTAGCGCTTTGAAGTTACGTCTGCCTCGTATTTCTCAATTTCCTTAATGTAGGTTTCACCTACCGGAACATTGTTGCGAAGACAGAACATGTCGTATACTGCATTCCAAGGCAGGTTCTTACATTCTTCGAGAAGAGCGAGACGCTGGAATTTCTTATCGTCGAGCTCATATTTGCGAAGGGTCTCAATCGGCTCGAGAAGAGCGCGGAGCATACATTTCTGAGCAGCACGGCTACCGATTACATAAGCGCCGATACGGTTGAGAGTACCATCGAAATAGTCAAGACCGTAGTGAACACGGTTGAGAGCTCCGGCACGTACAATCTCGCTGAAGAGATCCATTGTGGGGTCGTCCATGATAGTGACATGGTCAGAGTCCCAACGAACCGGGCGTGAAACGTGGAGCATGAGTTCAGGAACAAAGAGAAGCATAGCGCTCACCTTGTCGGCAACGCTCTCGGTCGGGTGGAAGTGACCGGTGTCGAGAGTGATCATCATGTTGCGCTGAGCAGCATAAGCAGTGTAGAAGTCGTTGCTACCTACAGTGTAGCTTTCAAGACCGATTCCGAAAACCTTTGATTCCACGCAGTCTTTCATCATGTCGTAGCGATGTTCGAAAATCTGGTCGAGTGAATCCTTAAGGAGCTCACGATACATGTAGCGGTTAACTGTAATGTCCTTGCTGCCGTCATGTACCCAAGTGTTCATGATGCAGGGATCATTCTGAGCCTCGCCGATAGCCTGGGAAATGGCACGGCAGCGTTTTGAGTGCTCAATCCAGAAGTCGCGGATGCTCTTGTCGGGATTGGAAAGCGATAGGTCGCCGCTCTTTGAGTGAGAGAAAGAAGTTGAGTTGAAGTCGAGCTTGATGTCATTTGCCTTGGCCCATTCAATCCAGCTCTGGAAATGTTCGGGAGTAACTTCGTCGCGATCTACATATTTGCCTTTGAAGTCGCCATATATTTCATGAAGGTTAAGACGATGCTTACCCGGTATGAGGCTCATTGCATAGAGAACGTCGTCGCGAAGCTCATTAATGTCGCGAGCTTTGCCTGGATAGTTTCCATTTACCTGGATGCCACCGGTGAGACCACCTTCGTGAGGTTCAAAACCGGCAACGTCATCAGCCTGCCAGCAGTGCATGCTGAGATGGAAGTCCTGCATCTGCTGGAGCACCTTCTCTGTGTCTACTCCAATGGCTGCATATCTCTCTTTTGCAACCTCATAGGCTTTATTAATAAGATCTTCTTTCATAATGTAAGATTAATTATAAGTTGGTTGTTATTTGCTTGGGTAATAGGTAATGGTTTCGGTGGAATTGATAGCTGCATCTCGCATCTCCTTCAGAGATGAAAGCGACTTGCAAGCTCGGAGTTGCATAAGGACATTGCCAAGGGCGGTGCATTCCGCGGGTCCGGCAACAACCGGTATTCCAAGTTCGTCTGCCGCCAACTGCATCAGGTGCTTGTTTCTTGATCCGCCTCCGATTACGTGCAGACGCTTTATCTCAACCGGAGATAGTTCCCTGAGCCATTCGGTGATTTCCCCGTATCTATGCGCGAGACTGCGGTAGACAACGCGAATGTAATCGGCAGGAGTTTCAGGCTTGGGTTGATTTGTCTTGATGCAGAACTCATCTATAGCCTTGGTCATGCTTTCAGGATTGGCAAAAGATGGATCGTCAGGATTTATTATGCTCGGGCAATCGCTTTCGAGATATAAGGCTGCAAGGGCTGCAATATCCTTAGGTGCATCCTTGAATTCCTCGCGGCAGCGCTCAAAGAGCCAAAGTCCAGTTATATTCTTGAGTACACGTATTGTATTGTCGACGCCACCTTCGTTTGTGAAGTTATATTCGAGACTTTTTTCAGTGATGATCGGACCTTCGTTTTCAATACCAAGCAGCGACCAAGTTCCACAGCTGAGGTAGGCATAGTCCTTGTCGGGAGTTGGCACAGCTGCAACTGCAGACGCAGTGTCATGCCCGGCAACGGCAACCACGGGTACTTCTCCAAGACCTGTAATCTCAGCAAGACGTGGGGTCAGTGTGCCGATTTGCTCTCCCGGCTCTATCATAGGACCGAATTTTGAACGTGAAAGACCTACTTTGTCAAGAAGCACGTCATCAAGTTCCCCGGTCACAGGATTCAATATCTGCGAAGTGGACGCTACAGTGCGTTCAGTGACGGCCACGCCTGTCAGCATATAAGAAAGAGCGTCAGGCATGAAGAGAATCTTATCTGCAGTGTCGAGTATTTCAGGATTGTTGCGGCGTATAGTATCAAGCTGGAAGAGGGTATTGAAATCCATAAACTGTATGCCGGTCTTGGCATACACTTCCTCTTTTGGCATATCCTTGCAGAAACGCTCAACAGCTCCAACGGTGTGGGTGTCGCGGTAGCAATAGGGTAGACTTGCGATGCTTCCATCTTTATGGAAGTAGGCTACGTCACAACCCCAAGTGTCGATACCTATGCTCTTTAGAGTCGGGTTTTCGGGAAGTTCAGCAAGAATTCCGCTGCATTTCTTCATAGAGTCGAGAATATGCTGATATATAAGGGGGAGATTCCAATATTGATGGTTGCCAATTGGAAGCATCGGATAGTTGTAGCGTGCAATTTCCTGCATGTCAACTTTCTTTCCGTCGAAAGATGCGAGAATAGTGCGACCTGATGTGGCGCCAAGATCCACCGCGAGATGATAAGTCTTAGTCATGGTGCAGGGGATCAGTCAAGATGAAAAACTTCTTTGATGGGAATAGTGACGGGTGAATTGTCGGGATTCACTTCCATGATGTCAGCCATGTAATCCCACCATTTGCGTGTGATTTCGTCGGCAGCCTCAGCGTCTTGTGAGTTAGTATCGCCGATTACTTCCTGATAACCGAAAAGGATGTTTGTGTCTTTGTCCCAAAAGATGGAATAGTTGCGCACACCGGAGTCAGCTATCTGCTTTTTCAGTTCAGGCCAAAGCTGAGCGTGGCGTTTTTCATACTCGGCCTCAAAACCGGGTTTAAGAAACATTTTGAATGCAAATCTTTTCATGGTGCTTTCAGATGTTGTTCGTTAGATTGATTATGGTCAGTTATTGAAGAAAGTGCAGAAAAGAATCTGCACAGTTTCTTTGCAAAGTTAATAAAATTTATTGAGAATATTCAAACAATATAGATTTTTTTGACTGATCCGTCTTTATTTTTTGCTTAAATCCAAGATTTCTGTTTGGCCGGCTTTCAGTTTGACGGGTATAATAATACCGTTGACGGTCACTTCCACATCATTATCGACGTTGGAATTGATTCTCACTGCAGTTGCTTTCCCATCTTTCCATTCTGCATCTACAGTTGCTCCGGTTCGTGTGCGGAGACCGTTGAAACTTCCGTCTTTCCATTGCTTCGGAAGAGCGGGAAGAAGAATGATCGAAGATGGAGAGGATTGTATGAGCATTTCAGCCACTCCGGCAGTTCCACCGAAATTTCCGTCAATCTGGAACGGAGCGTGTGCGTCAAGCAGGTTGGGATAGGTGCCTCCGCCGTGTCTTTTGTCGGGGCCTTCATATTTGTCGGGACTTACATATTTGAGCAGACGCCGGTACATGGCATAAGATTTGTCTGCATCAGCAAGCCTGGCGAGCAGGTTAACTCTCCATCCGGTGCTCCATCCCGTAGTATTGTCTCCCTTGATTTCAAGTGTTCTGGCTGCCGCTTTAGCGAGTTCCGGAGTTTCAGCCAGGGTGATGTGATGACCCGGAAACAGTCCATAAAGATGCGACTGGTGGCGATGTTGCGGGTCTTTTTCCTCAAAATCAATAGCCCATTCCTGCAGTTGTCCGTTTTTACCAATCTTATAAGGAGCGAGTTTGGCAAGTGCAGCATCTATTTCTGCTATCAGTTCTGCATCAGTGTTAAGAGCAAGAGCCGCCTCCTTGGTGTCGGAAAGACATTGGCGAATCATAGCGATGTCTGAGAATGCTCCTGCACTGGTGAATGATTCCCTTCCTTGGGGGGAAATGAAACTATTTTCCGGAGAAGTTGAGGGGGAAGTTATGAGGTTGCCGTTTTCGTCTTCTATCATCCAACTGAGGCAGAATTCAGCTGCTCCCTTGAGTGTGGGATAATATTCCCGAAGGAAATCAAGATCGCGTGTGAATAGATAGTGTTCCCATATATGCGATGCAATCCATGCACCACCCATGTTCCAGTTTGCCCATTGAGGGGAACCGCTGTTAAGGCCTACCGGATTGGTGATGGCCCAGATGTCGGAGTTATGTGCGAGGCACCATCCGCGGTCAACACCGTAGTATTCTTTAGCAGTCTCCTTTCCGGTCACCGGGAGTTGCTTGATGAAGGAAAGAAGGGGCATGTGGAGCTCACTCAGGTTTGTCACTTCTGCCGGCCAGTAGTTTTCCTCCACGTTTATATTGGTGGTATAGTTCGAACTCCAAGGCGGAAGCAGATATTCGTTCCAAAGTCCCTGCAGGTTAGCCGGGACGCGAGGTGTACGCGAGCAGCTTATTAGCAGATATCTTCCATAGTTGAAATAGAGTTCTTCAAGGTCGGGGTCGTAAGCAGTGTTGTCAAAGTAGTTTTTAAGACGGATATCTGTAGGCATTTCGTTGAGAGAAGGGTCTGATTCTCCGAGATTGAGGTTTACTCGTGAGAATAAACGAGAGTAATCAGCAATATGGTCTTTAAGAATGTCGGTAAAAGCCTTTTTCTCAGCAAGAGAAGCCTTACGCTCCGCAATTGCGCGGAAGTTGGTGCCTTGGGTTGCAGGGTTCTTGTCAGCCCCATTAAAATTGGTGGCAATCGCCACTATTATTATTGCATCTTTTGCATTTTTGACAGAAAGAGTTCCTTCTTTGCCCGGGGTGACAGATGCACCTGGGGCAATAGCGCGGATATCTGTGCGGAATCTTATGCCTCGGTTGTCATCGTAAAGCAATTTTTGGTCAGCAGGCATGTCGACATAGCTTGGCAGAGATGAGTATGAAGCGCTCCCTTCTGCAATGATCTTGTTTGCCGACGAACTGACACTGTAGTTCTTTATAGGGGAATCGAAAGAAAGTGTGAAATCGATAGGATCTTTTGCAGAAATCCTGATAGCCAATATGCTGTCGGGAGCTGATGCGATGTATTCGGTTGTGATTTCATTATTTCCCTTGGTGTAGAAAACTTTGGCTGTTGCATCAGAAAGATTTAGCGTTCTGGAGTAGTTATGGGCTTCTGTCTTGTCTGCAAAGTCTATCAATAGATTCCCGATAGGTTGGTAGTTGTTTGTGTAGCGTCCCTGTATCTTTTGTTGCAGTTTTTCGGCAAGCTGATAGTCTCCCGCGTCAATAGCAGAACGAATGTCGGGGATAGCCTTGTGTGCTCCGGGGGCATAAACTGCAGTATCGGGTTCGCCGGTCCAGAAGGTGATGTCGTTCAGTGAGACACGTTCTATGGAAGGATTTCCATAGATAATACCGCCTTGGGTTCCGTTTCCAATTACAAAAGTTTCTTCAAAGAAATCGGCAGGGCGGTCGAAATATATTATTGGAGTTGCGGCTGAAACTGTGGCAGCAGCAAAGACTATAGCTGTGGCAGTTAATTTAGAAAACAATTTCATGATTTTGGGTTCTTGTTAGTATTCTTCAAGATGCAAATTTAACTAAAATAATTGAACAAACCAATTTTCGAATATCGATAAGGTGATTTTTTAGGATTAGATAAAAATTCTTTATAACTTTGTAGGATGATGCATTCAATTTGAGATGAAATTATGAGACTGGGTCTTAGTGAAGAAGATGTTTATATAATCGGTGCCATCATTGCGTTGGTGGTGTCGGCTTGGTTGTCGTTCCCACAAGGAAAATATAGTTGGGGGCAAAAACGGCCTTATACGAGGCTTCGTCCAATTCCGGAGAAAAAATAAAACCTTCCTTCCATTTAATATAGATAGCGACATATTATGAAGAGTATATTGGTAGCGATGGATTCAATGAAGGGATGTCTTGACTCTTATCATGCATCTCTTTGGGTAGCAGCCGGCGTGCAGGATGCATTTCCCGATGCCGAAGTGCGTTTCAGACCTGTATCTGATGGTGGAGAAGGGATGAGCGACATGGTCAGCTATAGCACTCACAAAACAGAAAGAATTGAGATGGTTGTGTCCGGTTCTCTCGGCAAGAATGTGACGGCAGAAGCTATCAAAACCGGCAGTTGCGTATATTTGGATTTTGCATCTGCTGCCGGTCTCACATTAGTGGAGGAAAAGAAACGGAATCCTATGGATACTACAAGCTATGGAGTGGGGCAAATGATTAATAAGATGATTAAGTCGGGTATATCTGATATTCGTATAGGACTTGGTGGATCAGGCACAGTTGATGCCGGGCTCGGAGCACTTCAGGCGTTGGGATTGCGCCTGCTCGACGAGAAAGGTTGTGAACTTTCCCGACCTTTCAAGGGTGGTATGCTTGCAGATGTAGCGGATATTGAATTAACCGAAGACTTTAAAAGGAAAATTTCAAATCTGAAATTGACATTATTTTGTGATGTTGAGGCTCCATTTACAGGAATTGAAGGAGCAGCCCGCGTTTTCGGTCCTCAGAAAGGTGCGGATGAAACAGAAGTCGATATTCTTGAGAAAGGAATGGAACGAATAAGGATGTTGGTACTTGACAAAACCGGAATAGATCTCAATTCTAAGCCAGGAAGTGGAGCTGCAGGGGGAGCTGCAGGGGGATTGATGGCGCTTGTCGGAGGCGAGATAAAAAGGGGAGCATCAGCACTTCTTGACCTTACTGATTTTGATGCAGACATCGAGGGTGCAGACCTTATAATTACCGGCGAAGGAGGTTCTGACCGACAGACACTTATGGGTAAGATTCCATACGAGATACTCCTTCGTGGCATGCACAGGAACATACCGGTATGGCTTGTGGCAGGACGTATTAGAGATAAGGAAGCGTTGCTTGATGCCGGTTTTGAAAAAATAATCTGCATCAACTCTCCTGATATAGTGCAGAGGAGCGGCACACTCGGTATGAACCCTATGGATCCGGCTGTGGCGGAGAAGAGGCTCTCTTCAATAGTTATTAATGATGAATTGTGAATTTGTGGCGAACGACAGATACATTTTGAAAATCTTGGAATCTCCCTAAGAGATTGGCATACTGAGACGGGGTCTCAGTTCACCAAGAAGAGCACAAGAAGTGATGAGAATACGAGTGTGATGTTTGCAACGGCAAATGTGATTGTAAAGGATAAGTTTGGCACATCTGATCCAAGTACAGCTCGAATCGCACCTATAGAAGCCACGCTGCATCTTGCCCCCGATACACATCCAAGTATCTCCGGAGTAGAGAATCTGAATATCTTTCCTGCAATAAAGATATTTATCACAATACTTAGGAATGTCAGCAGCAAGCCTATACCGACTATTGCAATTCCTGCTTCATGCAATCCGTTCAGAAGCGCACCTCCTGCAGTTAGGCCCAAGACAGATATAAACATGTTGACGCCAAGATTATTGAATATCCACAACGCTGAAGATGGTATATGCCCGAATGATGGACGGCGCGCCCTATACCAGCCTAACACAAGTCCGGAAAGAAGCGCACCGACACTTGTTCCCAAAGCCATTGGTATGCCATTTATCTTTATCGATATAGCTCCGATTATGCATCCCGCTGCTATGCCCAGCCCTACAAACACCATGTCCGTAACGTTGGTGTCGCGGTCAGCATAGCCGATTTTTGCAGCTGCAGCCTCCACATCGCAAGGCCAACCCACTATAGTAATTACATCTCCGGCGCAAAGTTCGATATTGTTTTTTGCCGGGATTGGCAGTCCGTTGCGTTTGATTGAAGACACTGCGATTCTTTCCATGTAATCTTGCGAACGCAGCGCACCGAGAGTCATACCATCGACTGTGCCCGATGCTATTGTGACCGGTGTGCGTTCAGCTCCAAAATTGAGTAATTCATGATCTGCAACTTCCGGTCCGGGGGGATTGGGAAGTGCAACCATATCCGCAGACCTGCCTCCAAGCACTATATGGTCGCCATGAGAAATAAGTACATCAGGCGAGGGATCAGTGACCACTCCTTTGATTCGTGCGCGGACAAATATCACACGTGCGCCATCAGATGAATAATGCTCGCGTATATCGGCAGGGGAGCGGGGAGTGTCGAAAAAGGGATCAACAGCTTCGTAAGCTCTGAAGACGACAGGGCGGCGTGCCGGAATCATTCCCGGTGCAAGTTGAGCTTCATTTGCATCCATAGCCTGCTCTATATCTGCTATGTCAGCCTTGACTTTGTTGAAACCTCCAAGCATACGGGGTGCCATTGCCGAAAGGAACCATGCAGTGAAGACAGTGCCAAGCACGTAGGTAGCGGCGTAGCATGCCGGAATTAGTTTCATTATGTGATTCCGTTCCTCTTCCTCCATAGGAAGACTGCGGACTGTGTCAGACAGGAGTCCGAGAGATGCGGACACAGTCTGCGAACCGGCAAAGAGTCCCGCAGCCACCCCTTTGCTATAGCCCATAATTAAAGCAGCTCCGATTACAACTCCGGCACTTACAAGTGCTGCAACAGCAGCGAAAGCTACAATTTTCAGTCCATCACCCTTGAATGCCCTAAAAAACTGAGGTCCTACGCCATACCCAACAGAGAAAAGAAAGAAGAGGAAAAAGACATTCTTCACCATGTCCGGCACAGTTATTCCAATCTGCCCGATAATGACTCCCACGATAAGCGTTGCCGCCACCGGACCGAGTGAGAAAGATCCTATTCTGACTTTGCCGAGCAAGAATCCAAGCCCGAGAGTCAGGAAAAGAGGTATTAGGGGATGCGACTGGAGGAATGGCACCATTATAATTATAAATGATTGATTATAAATTATTGGATGAAGCGTGTTACAAGTATATATGCGGAAACAACAGAAGCGATACAGAGACCTGCAAACCACCATTTTTCTCCATTGGTGAAGAGAGGAGTGGCAGGGGTTTGTCGTTCTTTGTGAGTCTTTATATAGAAACCGGTGCCGAGCAGATAGAAGATGGATGTTAGGAACATATTGAGTAGCCCGCCTGAATAAGCCATCCAGATGCAAAAAAGAGTTGTAATGACGGCTATAGTCATTATTTTCCAGTTGTCTGCCTTTTTGATAAGGAAAAGTCCCGTGAAGAAATATCCCGGAATGATCATCAACCCGGTGATATTTAGGGCTGCCAGATAGACATCGTCTGCCATCACCACCATCAACAGAAACAAATCCATTACAATGCTTGAGGCAAAGAGTCCGAATGTAGGCATATTTTGCTTGTTTACCTTACTGAATACTTTGGGTAGAATTCCAACCTGAGAAGCTTCATAAGGCACTTGAGCAACTACAAGAGTCCATGCCACCCAAGCTCCGAGAATAGAAATGATTATTGCTGATATCACAAACCAATAAGCCCATGCTCCACAAGTTTCGCGGAGAAGGTATGCTATTGAAGGGTCAGGGAGTCCTGCGAGCTGAGCTCGTGACAGTAATCCGTAGCTTAGGAGTGAAACAGCCATATATAGGAAGAGTGAAATCAGGAAACCGGCTATCCCTGCCTTACCCACATCTGAGCTTTTCTTTGCCCTTGCCGACAACATTACAGCCCCTTCCACTCCGAAGAAGCAGAAAAGAATGACCATCATTGTCTCCTTAACTTGTTGCCAGGTGACTCCCACATTGGGAATATTCCCCCATATGTCAGCGCGGAAGAGATCTGTCTTGAAGAAGATAACGAGGATAGTGATTATGAAAATCAACATCAAAACCTTAATGGCAGCCAAAAGATTATTGATGAATTTAGTAGTTCTGATGCCGCGTGCCACAATAAGGAACATAATCCAGATGAGAGTGGTGCCAAATAAGATAGTCTCCCAGCTATGTTTTAGAAGTTGCGGGAAGAAAGCACCGAAAGAGTCGTTAAGCATTACGGCAAACGTAACATTCGCGAAGGCTGTGCTTAGCCAATAGCCCCATGCAATATTGAATCCAGTGTAGCGTCCGAATCCCGCAAGCGCATATTGATAAATACCTGCATTATACTGCGGATAGTGGTCGCTAAGCCATTTAAATGCGAGAACAAGGGGCAGGATGCCCATTGCTGTCACCAACCATGAGAGCATTACAGCGCCCGGATTGGCGACTGCAGCCATATTTTGTGGGAGATTGTAGATTCCTGCTCCCACCATAAGTCCGAAAACGAGAGCAGTCAGACCCCAGAATCCGAGTTTTTCGCTTGATGTCATATATGGTTAAGTTGAAATTTAGTAAAATATTTAATATTATAACAAATAAAATAAGGGATTTTATAGAACAAATAAGTAATTTTGCAGAATAATTAAAGGAATGCACTTCCTTAAGAAATTTATAACGATAAAACGCCTCTCCGAGGACCCCCCAGGCTTCAGCCTGAGGCTAACCACAAGACGCCTCTCCGAGGCTAATATAGTTTTATTGAGCCTACCCCCGTTTCTTTGCCTTGTAGGGGCAGTATTCTTTGTGTTCATGCCGACCAACAAATGACAAGATCAATTATGAACTATTAACGATTAATAATAAACTATTAACTATTAACGATTAATGATAAACTATTAACTATTAACGATAAACTATAAGCGATTAGAGGAAGCAGGAGATGAGTATGTAGGCGGAGAGGAGGGAGGCTATACATAGGATGATGAAACAGCATTTCTCAGTTTTGGTGAAGAGTGGCGTATCGGGGGATTGACGCTCGCGGTGAGTCTGGATGTAGAATCCTGTGCCGAGGAGATAGAAAATAGAGGTGAGGAACATGTTGAGCAGACCGCCGGAATAAGCCATCCAGATGCAAAACAAAGTCGTGATGACGGCTATTGTCATGATTTTCCAGTTGTCAGCTTTCTTGATAAGGAAAAGTCCCGTGAAGAAGTAGCCGGGAATGATCATAAGTCCGGTGATATGAAGGGCTGCAAGATAGACGTCGTCTGCCATTGCCACCATCACCAGAAACAAATCCATCACAATGCTTGAGGCAAAGAGTCCGAATGTCGGCATATTGTGCTTATTGGTTCTGCTGAAAGCTTTCGGAAGAATACCGACGAGGGAGGCTTCATAGGGAACCTGAGCAACCACCAGAGTCCACGCCACCCATCCTCCGAGAAGAGAGACAATGACAGCTGCTATTACAAACCAATAAGCCCAGTTTCCGCAAGTTTCCCTAAGGATGTAGGCTATTGAAGGGTCTGAAAGTCCCGCAAGCTGAGCACGTGACAGCAATCCGTAGCTTAGAAGGGAGACTGCCATATAGAGGACGAGAGAAATCAGGAACCCTGCAATCCCGGCTTTTCCAACATCAGAACTTTTCTTTGCTCTTGCAGACATCATTACAGCACCTTCCACTCCGAAGAAGCAGAAAAGGGTGACCATCATCGTTTCCTTAACTTGATGCCAAGTGACCCCCACATTGGGAATATTCCCCCAGATGTCAGCTCGGAAAAGATCAGCGTTAAAAAAGATCACGAGAACCGTGATTATGAAGATCAACATAAGGATTTTCACCGCAGCCAGGAGATTGTTGACAAACTTTGCAGTCCGAATGCCTCTGGACACAATGAGAAACATAGTCCATATAAGAATTGTGCCAAAAACAACAGTTTCCCATCCATGATTAAGAAGGGAAGGGAAAAAAGCACCGAAAGAGTCGTTAAGCATCACGGCATAAGCCACATTTGAGAAAGCTGTGCACAACCAGTAGCCCCAAGCAATGTTGAATCCGGCATAGCGTCCGAAGCCTGCAAGCGCATATTGATATATTCCAGCATTATATTGGGGATATTTATCGCTAAGCCATTTAAAGGCGAGCACAAGGGGCAGTATGCCCATTGCAGTCACCAGCCATGAGAGCATAACCGCACCGGGATTGGCTACGGCAGCCATATTTTGAGGTAGGTTGTAGATTCCTACTCCCACCATCAGTCCAAAAACGAGGGCAGTAAGGCCCCAGAATCCAAGTTTTCCGCTTGAAAGCATAGTTATAGTAGATTCGTTAAATTTTTATCGTTATAACAAATTAATCTGTGTGATTATTGAAGAAAAATGCGTAATTTTGCAGAATAATTTGACAATAAATCGAAAGATATATGAAATCGGCTTTGTTGACAGTGGTGATGCTCATCATTTCCAATACTTTCATGACAATGGCATGGTATGGCCATTTGAAGATGCAGTCGCTTGGCTGGATCAAGAATTGGCCTCTTTTTGCAGTAATTCTTCTGTCTTGGGGAATAGCTCTTTTTGAATATTGCTTCATGGTGCCTGCCAACCGTGTAGGATATGTTGAGAATGGCGGACCATTCTCGATGATGCAGCTAAAAGTGGTGCAGGAGGTGATCACACTTACTGTCTTCACCATAATTTCGGTATTTTTCCTATCCGGCGAGAAACTGCATTGGAACCATATAGCAGCTTTTCTTTGCTTAGTCGGAGCCGTTTTCTTTGTCTTTCTTCCAACTGGAAGCGGAAAATAAGCTCTCTTGGAATATAAAGGAAACATTTTTCCATGGATACCATGCGTACCATGGAAAACATGAAATATTGACTACTTAAATATACTATCATGGGGATAGAAATAAAATACTCTCAATCCTATCTATGGCTAAATTCTTGGATTTTAGCTAATATAATCCAGCTAAGTACTCAAAACTTCTGCGATAGATTTGTGGATTATAAGAATGATCCTTGTAGGCGACTTTACGATCAAATGGTTATGGCTGCAAGATCTGGGGTGGCAAATATTGCAGAAGGCACATCGCGTGGATCAACTTCTACTGAGACAAAAATGCGCCTGCTTGATGTAGCAAGGGGAAGCATTGATGAGCTTCAGGGGAATTATTTTAATTTTCTACTTCGCCACGGTTTCGAAATATGGACTATTGGAAATGTTGATCGGGAAAAGATTTGGCATACAAATCTTGATACTCCCAATTATGGACAAAGTTTTCTTCATGATGCAGGAATCCATATTCTTCGGCAAAAGGCTAAATTTGATCTATGGATTAATAATCCTTCTCCTTTCATAGCAGCAAATGCAATACTTATTCTTTGCATCAAACTTAATAAAATGCTACAATCGCAAATGATAGATTCGCTTGATAGCTTTAGGGTAAATGGGGGCTTCAGTGAGAATATGACTCAAGAAAGGATTGAAGCAAAGAGAAAGCAAGCCATGGAAGAAAAAGCTCCAAATTGCCCACAATGCGGAATGCCTATGTGGAAGAGAATGCAGAAAAGAGGAGTTAAGCAAGGAAGAGAATTTTGGGGATGCAGTGGCTACCCGAATTGTAAGTGTATTTTGCCGATTGATGGATAAATGCCATGAAAGACATATTACCCATATTCTCCATAGGAAATATGGGTAATATGGGTAACATGGGTAACATGGAAGACATGTATTAAATTGTGGGGGTGGAGTTGGAGTTGGAGTTGGAGTCGGGGGTCTTTGCCGGGGCCGGGTCTTTGAAGAGACCGGAAAGATACTTCTCGTTGATGCGCTGCATGAATTCCCAGAAATTGGGGACAAACAGCGTGCCTATCAGTGCATTCATTGCCATGCCGAAGACTACGGCTGTTCCGAGTTCAATTCGGCTGTTGGCTCCGGCTCCTGTGGCAAACATCATCGGCATCACACCGAAAACGAATGCCAGCGCTGTCATCATGATAGGGCGGAAACGTATCACACCTGCATCGTGGGCCGACTGCTTGATGCTCTTACCACTCTTGCGGAAGTCCATTGCATATTCCACAATTAGGATGGCGTTTTTAGCCGACATACCTATCAGCAATATCAAGCCTATCTGAGTGTAGACGCTTATCGATTGGCTCATGCAGATACAGCCTAAGATAGTTCCGAGAATCGCAACAGGAGTAGCCAAGATCACCGCTATCGGGTCGGTCCAGCTCTCATATTGGGCGGCAAGCACAAGGATTGTCATTATTATCGCAAAGATAAATACAAATGAGATTGTTGTGCCTGATTGGGTTTCCTGATAGGCGATACCAGTCCAAGCATAGGAGTAGTTCTTGCCAAGAGTGGACTCAACGAGCTGCTCCATTGCCTTGATTCCCTCTGATGAAGAGACTCCTTCGGCCGGAGTGACGGTTACGGATGCTGACTGGTACATGTTATATCGGTTGATCGATGCTTCACCCATCACCGGTTCAATAGTGGTGAAAGAGGAGAATGGCACCATTTGCCCTTCTGAATTCCTCACCGAGAGTCGAAGCACATCGTTGATATTATCGCGAGCTGCCTGATCACCCTGCATGCGCACTTGGAACACGCGGTCGAACTCCACAAAGTCGTTGACGTAGTTTCCACCCAGATAGCCGCTGAGTGTAGAGAATATATCCGACATCACGAGGCCTTGCATTTTTGCCTTGTCACGGTCTATATTGAGCTGATATTGCGGAACTACACCCTGATACATCGAAGTGAGTGATGCCAGCTTGGGGTCTTTCTTCACAGCCTCGCGCAGAGCGTCGATAGCCTTCAGCATTTCTGTCGGACCGAGAGAATTAATGTCGAGAAGATTCATCTCGAGGCCTGAAGACATTCCGAGTCCGGGGATGGCAGGCGGGTTGACGGAGAAAATCATAGCTCCCTGATAGCTGCCTGAAATCTCATTGACCTTAGCTATGACATTATCTACAGAACCTTTACGCCCGCGTTCCTTCCATGGTTTCAGCATAACCATTATGGTTCCGCCGTTTGACGCAGCTCCACCTCCCATCATGGAGAATCCGGAAATTGTCATCACATCCTTCACTTCCGGAAGTTTTTGGATTTCTGCCGCAAGTGAGTTGGTGATTTTCTCTGCGCGTTCGAGCGATGCCCCTGTCGGGAGCTGAACTGAGGTCATGAAATAGCCCATGTCTTCAGAAGGTATGTAACTGGTAGGCCATTTCACGAATCCGTAGAAGGCAACCGCTGCGATCACAAGGAACGTCAGCAATGATGCGGTGGCATGATTCAGCATCCCTCCTACGGCTTTGCTATAGAAGTTCTCAACCTTTTTCCAACCGGCATTGAACCATCTGTAGACAAAGAATTTCGCCGGTTTGCGTGGTGTCAGGAAGAGTGCACAGAGAGCCGGGGTCAATGTGAGGGCATTGAAGCCTGAGAATGCTGTAGACACGGCGATCGTCAGTGCGAATTGCTTGTAGAGCTGTCCGGTGATTCCCGATACAAACGCTGTAGGTATGAATACGGATAGCAGCACGAGCACTTCACCCACTACAGGCCCTGTAAGTTCCTGCATAGCCTTTATTGCAGCCTGGTGGCGCGTCATTGTGCCTTCGTCGACGAGTCTGGAACAGTCTTCCACCACTACAATGGCATCATCTACCACAATCGCTATGGCAAGCACAAGGCCGAAAAGCGACAAGGTATTGAGTGAGAAGCCCATTATCTTCATCACTGCAAATGTGGCTATTAGTGATACCGGTATGGTTATCATTGGAATCACAACCGCACGCCAGTTTTGAAGGAATATAAGGATCACAACCATCACGATCAGAGACGTGAGCAGGAAGGTTACGAAAAGATCATCAACAGATTCCTTCACATAATCGGTCTGATTCATTATGACTTTTAGATGCACACTTTCGGGGAGATATTGGGAAAGTCTGTCAAGTTCCGCAATGCACCCTTTTGCCACATCGAGTGCGTTTGCCCCGGGAAGCTGGTTGATACCTATTGTGCAACCCTGTTTGCCATTTATGGTGGAGCTATTGGAGTAGCTTTCAGAACCGAGGTCTATCTTCGCTACGTCGCGAAGACGAAGCATGTTGCTTCCTTCGGTCTTTATTACTATATTGCCGAATTCTTCAGGCGAAGTCAGACGACCATGGCTCACAAGAGTATATTCAAATGCTGAATTTCCACTCAATGGAGGTTGGCCGATCGAGCCTGCACTGACTTCCATATTCTGCGACTGTATCGCACTTGACACATCGGCGGGTGTGAGACCACGAACTCTGAGTGCCTCAGGATCAAGCCAAATACGCATGCTATATTCGCCACCGCCGAAAGCCTGTACGCCTCCCACTCCTTCAACACGGCTGAGTGGATTTACAAGATTTAGCTGGGCATAGTTTGTGAGGTAGAGAGCATCGTATCTTTCAGAATCATCTGCAGTGAGGGCCACAAACATTATCTGGTCGCTCGATTCTTTATTTACGCTTACTCCTTGCTGAGCAACTTCAGAGGGGAGGGTTGAGCTGATCATCGAGATGCGGTTCTGAACCTCTACGGCGGCTTGGTCAAGGTCAGTGCCATTTTCAAATGTGATGGTAAGGCTATAACTGCCGTCAGAGCCGGAGTTACTGCTCATGTAGAGCATTCCTTCCACTCCATTCACCTGCTGCTCGATGGGCACACCTACTGTCTGTGCCACTGTTGAGGCCGAAGCACCGGGATAGCTCGCACTTACCATGACGGTGGGAGGTGTGATGTCGGGATATTGGGCTACCGGAAGTGAAAAATAACACATAGCCCCTGCCAGAACCATCAGCACTGCGATGACGGTTGCGAAAATTGGCCTGTTTATGAAGAATTTTGAGAACATCGCTTTTAAATTAAGAATTGATAATTGAGAATTTCAGATGCACCAATGTGCATGCCTACTCCATGAATATCATATCCGTGTGCTCTTCCATTATTTGGTGAGCCGGGGCTTGACAGTCATGCCATTGCGCACTGTAAGCAATGCTTCGGTTACGTAACGGTCGTTTGGCTTGAGTCCTTCGTTGACAACGCGAAGAGAATCCTGATAGATTTCTCCGGTTTTGATCGGAGTATAGACCACCTTATCGGAGTCGTTGACCACATACACATACTTTCCAAGCTGGTCGGTTCCGATTGACGCATCTTTAATGAGAATAGCCTTTGGATTCACCCCATAAGGCAGTTCGATTGTGACATACATGCCGTCTTTCAATTCATTATCAATATTCTTAATAGAACCTTTTAGCTCAAGAGTTCCTGTAGAGGAGTTGATGGATGGAGATTGATAGCTGAGGTCGGCAGTATATGAATGGGGGAGAGGTTGAGTGAATTTTATAGGGACATTCCTGTATAGTGAATGAGTCATGCCGCCATTTTGCCCCATCATCTCTTCATATTGGGCATCCTCGATAGTGAAAGTGGCTGTCATGTTGGAATTGTCGTATATCTTGCATAGGGTCACCGGGGATCCTTCGCCTCCGATATATTCCCCTACGTTGAGATTGTTGGCACTCACATATCCGGATATCGGGGCTCTGACTGTGCAATACGACAGGTTAAGGTTGGCTTTGCTAAGAGCCGCTTCAGCATTTTTGATTGAAGCAGCAGCTTGCTCCATAGTGGATTTTGCCTGAATAACTTCAATTTGAGACACTGCATCACTCTTCAATGCCTCGCTGAGAGCTTCATAATTTTTTGTGGCATATTCATATTGACTTTTTGCAGTGGCGAGGGCTGCCTGAGCCTGCTGCACGGCATCTCGATATTGTGTTGATTCGATAGTGAAAAGCACCTGACCCTTATTCACGTGCGAACCAATGTCATAATTAATGGATTGGATCGTTCCGTTTACTCGTCCTACTACTGCGGCATTGTCGCTTGCACCAAGAAGTCCGGGATAGGTCTTGTGCAGGACTATTGAATCCACCAATGGTGTGGCAACCGAGATGACAGGAGCCTCATCATCGACCGCATGCTTATCGTTTTTCTTGCAGGAGGGGAAGCAGAACATCAGGCATCCTGCTGATAGTATTAGAATTGAGGTTGAAGTTTTCATAAATATGATGAGTTTTGAATTTTTAATTTTGAATTGGGAAATTGAATTAGTTGTTCCAGCCTCCACCAAGTGCTTGGTATAGATTGACCACTGCAGACAGGGCTTTCCCTTGGGCTGTGATTCTGGAGTCTACGTTTGTTAGATAGCTTATCTGGGCATCCACTACGTTAGTGAATGTTGACAACCCCTTTTTATATAGTTCGAGCGAGAGATCAAGCGATTGTTTGCTGTTTTCAATCACATCGTCGGTAAGCTCAATTGTTTTCATTGTAGATTTAAAGGTTGTGGTGGCATTATTGACCTCAATGACAGCGTTCATCACAGTATAATTATATGTGTCAACCGCTGCCTCCAGTGCGGCTTTGGCTTCTGATGTGCGATAGTTGCGTGCAAGGCCATCGAATAGAGTCCAGCTGAGTGTCGGGTTCACTTCCCAATACATACTGTGTTCACCGAAAAGATTCTTGGCATTATGGGCTTGTGTGCCGATAGATCCTGTAAGAGATAAAGTTGGTAAGAAATCTTTCTTAGCCATACCCACCTGTGCGGCATATTGCGCAAGTTGATATTCGGCCTGCACAATGTCGGGACGGCGGCGAAGAAGATCGGCCGGGACTCCGAGTTTAGCTCCATACACCACGTGAGGCATTGGAGCCGGTGCGGAAAGCCAACCATATACGGCATCCGGATAATTGGCAGTAAGCAAGGCAAGTGAATTTATTGACGCGTCAATCATGGCTTCAAGAGCAGGGATTGAAGCGCGGGTTGATGCTACAACAGTCCGTGATTGTGCCACTTCAAGCATGCTTGCTATTCCCGCTTTGAAACGCGCCTCGACAATTTTCAAAACCTTTTCCTGTTCTGCAAGATGTTCCTTGGCAACGAGCATCTCATTCTGATAAGTGCGAAGGTCGATATAGGCCAACGCTACATTTGCGGCAAGCGACACCATCGTGCCGTCATATTCTGCGCGTGTGGCATTGTAGGCAGCCTTGTTAGCCTTTACATTTTCCGTAATTTTTCCGAAGAGATCTATTTCCCAATTCATCGTGGCTCCAAGTGAGAAATAATCGTATGGTGAAGATTTTACTACTTTTGGTCCGGTAGCCCCTGAAGACTGCCCTTTCGACCATCCGGCAGAAAGGTTTACGGTGGGGAAATAGGCTGATTTTGCAGCGTCAAGGGTTTTCTTTGCCATTTCGATTCTTGAAATGGCAGCAGCAACATTGAAATTGTTTCGGGATGCCATGTCGATAAGGGAATCGAGAGTGGAATCCCCGAATGTTTTCCACCAGTCGTCGTCGGCAGGGAGTTTCTGAGTATAGGCTGAGACATATTCCCATTGTGCCGGGATGGAATCTTTCAGCCATTCTCCTCGGGAGTCATCGGCCGCAGCCGTAGCAGCGTAAAAGAATGCAACGAGTGGCAAGAAAAGAGAGTTGAAGTGTAGTTTCATAGCGGAATTCTTAAAGTTTCTTAAACCTTTAACATTTTAAAATAATTATGGTTCACTTGAAAAATTAAGGGTTATGGTAGTTATAAAGGCTTTATGTTGGTAATGGATACGTCAAAATGAAAGGATAATGGTTGTTGATTTGTTTAATTGGGATGTTTTTTATAGAAATTTGTTGGAGCCTATGTTTTTTTTTGTTACCTTTGCGGAAGAAAAACAAAGCGAGTATGCCCTATAAAAAGCCGAAAATACTATTAATTTATACCGGGGGAACTATCGGAATGATAGAGAATCCCGAGACGAAAGCTCTTGAGCCTTTTGACTTCAATCATCTTCTTGACAATGTGCCCAAGATTAAGATGCTCGATTTCGACATTGATAATTTCCAATTTGACATTCCCATTGATTCTGCAGAGATGAATCCTTCCCATTGGGGGCAGATGGCAAAGGTGATCGAAGACAACTATGCGGATTATGATGGTTTTGTGATTCTTCACGGCACAGACACTATGGCCTACACGGCGTCGGCATTAAGTTTCATGCTCAGCAATCTCACTAAGCCTGTAATCATAACCGGTTCTCAGTTGCCAATTGGAGAGGTGCGTACCGACGGTGAGGAAAACCTTATTACCGCTCTCCAAGTAGCTGCGGCAAGAGATACTGATGGTGGTCCGATGGTGAGAGAGGTGGCGATTCTGTTTCAGAACTCACTTTTGAGAGGCAATCGCAGCACAAAAATCTCGGCAGTTAACTTTGATGCCTTTCAATCGAGTAATTATCCGGTTTTGGCTCATATCGGTCTTGACATTACCTATAATAAGGAAGCTTTATTGCGCCCGACGCAAGGGAAGGAATTTAAGGCTGAATATATGATGGACAACAATGTGGCGTTCCTCGACCTCTTTCCGGGTATTCAGGAGAGTGTGGTTAGGGCAACCCTCAACATACCGGGATTGAAGGGTGTTGTCCTTAAGACTTTTGGTGTTGGAAATGGTCCGAGCAGCCCTTGGTTTTTCGAATGCATACGTGATGCAGTGTCAAATGGACTTCTTATCGTTAATATCTCGCAATGCTCCAACGGAATGGTTTCGCCAATGAAATATTCAGCCGGAGTGGGACTCGCTAATGCCGGAATTATATCGGGTCACGACCTGACATCAGAAGCGGCTATCACCAAGATGATGTATTTGTTTGGAATGGGAGCCACAGCTCAGATCGCCGGCAAATATATGGAGAAGAATCTGCACGGAGAGTTAACGGAATGATGGATTCACATTGTTAGGTGCCATCTGCGTCAATATTTTTTTATAAATATTTTCTATATAAGCAAAAACCTCAGGCTGTAAAGCCCGAGGTTTTTTAGCATTTATAATTAGTAACCCAGTTCCTGTCCTTTGCGGGTGATAGGGATACCTGCTTTCATCCATTCCGGCATCGGATCGCCCTTCAGGTAGTGGTCGAAGAATTGCTGAAGTCGAACTGTGATATCCTTGCGGTTACGACGTTCCTTCAGATTGTGTGACTCACCGTTATATTGCAGCATCCACACCGGTTTCTGAAGTCTTCTGAGAGCCATGAACATCTCGATACCCTGATACCATGGCACAGCACCGTCATTATCATTGTGCATGATCAACAGAGGTGTGTTTACCCGGTCTGCATGGAACACCGGTGAGTTAGCTATGTAAAGCTCCGGTGCCTCCCATAGGTTTCTGCCGATACGGCTTTGTCCATGTTCATATTGTGCCTGGCGGGAGGCGCCGCTTTCCCAACGTATGCCACCGAATGCGGAAGTCATGTTAGCTACCGGAGCGCCGCTGCCTGCACATGCAAACATATTGGTACGTGTCACGAGGAATGCTGTCTGATATCCTCCCCAGCTTTGTCCATCAATGCCGATTCTATCCTTATCGATCCAAGGATACCTTTCGCACATGGCTTCAGCTCCGGAGCATACGAAGTTCCAGGCACATTCACCGGGAATACCGGCCTTGTAATGGATATCCGGAACGAAAATCACATATCCACGGCTAACGTAGAAAGGATAATTGACCCAGCTCCATGAGGGCTCCATGTTGAAATGGTTGTATAATTTTTCAGAACCAGTTTCATAGAACACACATAGCATCGGATATTTCTTTGTCGGGTCAAAATCTTCCGGTACATAAAGCACACCATCAGAAGGAGTACCGTCGTAGGCATTCCATCTCACAAGTCTTGCAGTTCCCCAATAATAGTCTTTCACCTGAGGGTTTGAATCGCTCACCTTGACAGCCTTTGCGAATACTCCTTTAGGCGCTACCCACACGTTGGGCATCACTGAGAAATTAGCTTCAATGAAAGAGAATGAGGGTGCGTCGAGAGCCTGACGAATTTCCGTAAAACTCAACGTGTCGACAACCACGTTTTCCGGTTTCTGTGAAACACCATACTTCATGGAAGCGAGCCCGTTGCGCTTATCCTTATAGTTGAATAGCGACAATGTCATGAGATCACCCTTTTTCAGGAACCTGCGATCACGCCCGTGAGTGTTCACATATCTGATCTTAAGGTCGTTTTCACGGCCATATCCCTTCGTGATGCAAACCGGTTCGGCTTGTCCCTTCGGGTCTACACTCCATATATCGAAACGGTCGTAGATAAGAAGGCGGTCATCTCCTTCTGTCCATGACGCATCGCCGTAGCTTTCACGCACACTTGGGTGATCATCGGTTTCGTCCCATACGGGGAAAGGAATTTTTTCTGAAATATTCACAGTGTTACCGGTGGAAATCTCATAAGCATACCATTCGCCATCCTTAAACCATGAAACGAATTTACCCTCCGGAGAAAGTTCTGCAGAACGAGTGTTGATGGTTCCGATCTGACGAAGTTGTCCATTATTTACATTAATCACGCTTATCTCCTCCGGAGTGTTGTAGTTCCATTGTTTGCTGATGTATTCCTTGCTGGGGTCGCTTAGCAGAGCCCAGTCAGCATCCCAACGGTCAGGGGCTGCAACCCTTGCAAGAGGGTTGGAGTTGAGAAGCTGTTGGTTGCCATCCTCAAGATTAATGACCACGGGGAAAGTTATACCTTTGATTCTTTCAAGGCCAATTTTTTCCTGAGGGGGTGTCATAGGAGCATCCCAGCGCCATATATCGAGAGATGGGCGTTCGAAACTGATGAGTGTTGTGTCGTCGGGAGCAATTTCAGGGGCCACACCAATCACAAGTCTCTTGCCGTTATGGCTGAATTGCGGCTTTGAATACTGATTGATGAACAGCTCTTTATCATCAGCAGCCATTTTATTCTGAATCAGTTTGATTTCATTCGGAGAAGATGGCTCGGAATTTAATGACGACAGCCAAAGTTGCATGCGTCGTGTGCCGGTCTTGTTGCTGTCGTTTGTGCAGGTGTAGGCAATTTGCGTGCCATCGGTAGAGAAAACGGGATTACCGTAATGTTTCTTCCCTTCATCAATGAGGAAGTCAGTTCCTTCATTCAGATAAATAATCCGGATAGCGTTATGATAGACAGTGTCTTTTTTTGCAGGCTTCACCACAGCCACAAGTTTTTTGCCATCCTCACTCATAGAATAATTACCGATGTAGGGAAAAACCTTCATCTCTCCCGATGAGAGGTTTCTCACCACGAGAGGAAGTCCTGCATCCTTGTCGGAAAGTTTGAATTCTTTTGTCACAGTGGTGTCACAACAAGTGTAGGCAACCCATTCACCACCTTTCTTTCCGAGTTTGAATCCGCGTGTAAGGGGAACTTTGGTTACGGAAGAAGTCTTCAAATCCACGATAGCCAAGGAGTCCTGTGGCATCTCGTGGGCTTTTTTCTTTTTTATCTTTGCTTGTCGTGTGTCTTGGAATAGTGGTTTTATGCTTGCCACTGCCCATCGGCTGTCGGCGGTGAAAGCCACGTCCGCACCACGGGCTATGTTAATGTCAGTTCCGTTGGCTGTGTTGTGGATGGTGAGCATTCCGTCTCCTTCCTGGGGATTGACGCTGAAAGCAGCCCATTTGCCATCGTTGCTTAATGAGTGGTTATACACTTTCTTCCAATTGTCGAAGCAAGTGTGGTCGAGTACTTTCTTTGCCTCGACGCCAAAAGAGATAAGCAGAGATAGTGCCGAGATTGATAATATTGAAATCTTATTCATATATCAGCTGAATTTTAGTTGATGACCCATACGTTCTTTCTTGGTGTGCATATAGAACCGGTTATATTTGTTTGGCTTGATCTCAAGCGGGACATTTTCCACAGTCTCGATTCCAAATCCTTCAAGTCCGATTCTTTTCATTGGATTATTGCTCATAAGGCGCATTTTCTTGATGCCGAGAGCATGAAGAATAGAGGCACCGACTCCATAATTGCGTTCATCCGCTTTGTGTCCCAAATGAATGTTGGCATCAACGGTGTCAAGTCCTTCTTCCTGCAGTTTATAAGCCTTGATTTTATCCATAAGTCCAATTCCACGCCCTTCCTGATTAAGATATACTATAGCGCCACGTCCTTCTTTCTCAATAAGTTCCATCGCTTTGTGGAGCTGCTCTCCACATTCGCAACGCATCGAGCCGAAGATATCTCCGGTGGCGCAGCTGCTGTGAACCCTCACCAGAACAGGATCCCCGTCTGAAACATTTCCCTTAATTAAGGCAATATGCTCCAGTCCATTGTCTTTCTGACGGAATGGAACCAGACGGAAATGACCGAATGCCGTAGGCATGTCAACTTCCTCTCCTTTTTCAAGCAGGTTGTCGTTCTGAAGGCGATATGAGATTAGATCGCGGATGCTGATAAGTTTCAGTCCCCATTTGTCGGCAAGTTTCCTAAGCTGTGGCAGTCTTGCCATGGAGCCGTCTTCATTCATTATTTCCATGAGCACTCCTGCGGGTTCAAGTCCGGCAAGTCTGGCGAGATCAACGGCAGCTTCGGTATGTCCGGCTCTTTCCAGAACACCACGGTCTTGGGCGTAGAGAGGATTGATGTGACCTGGACGCCCAAAAGTCTCAGGAGTAGACTTAGGATCGGCGAGAGCATTGAGGGTGGCAGCTCTGTCATGTGCGCTCACTCCGGTGGTGCACCCTTCAAGTTTGTCGACTGTTACAGTGAAAGGAGTGCCGAGCATGGAGGTGTTTTCTTCAACTTGATACCCCAGATTGAGTTCCTTACAGCGTTTCATGGTAATAGGAGCACAAAGCACCCCTCTTGCATTCTGCAGCATGAAGTTAACCTGCTCCGGAGTTATTTTTTCAGCAGCGACAATAAGATCGCCTTCGTTTTCGCGGTCTTCGTCATCGACCACAATCACGAACTTGCCATTGCGGAAGTCTTCGATAGCTTCTTCTATTTTATCAAGAGTCATATTCTTCAGTTGTCAGTTTTCAGTTGTCGGTTTCTGTTGAAACATGAAATTATTCTTAATTCTCAATTATTCTAAAGAGGGTGAAGTTGACTGAACCGTAGCTTCGGTGCTGGTCGAAAGCCGGTAGAGTTGAGAAATTATGCTTGTCACTGTGCTCGATTATTACGAGAGTTCCGGGTTTGACGAGATAAGAGTTAAGAATTAGGTCGGGAATCTCGTCGAAACGTGGATGATCATAAGGTGGATCTGCAAAGACAATGTCGTATGTCTTCTTGGAAGATGCGATGAACTTGAACACGTCTCCTTTGATTATCCTCAATGCGTTATCGCCAAGTTTTTCCTTGACGCTTCTGATGAAATTTGTTTGGGTTGCCGCAATTTCTACTGAAGTCACTGAGGAAGCACCTCTTGAGAGGAACTCAAGACTTATGGCACCGGTGCCTGCAAAAAGATCAAGCACCTCCTTGCCTTCTATATCCTCAATGTTCTCGATCACATTGAAGATGTTTTCCTTGGCAAAGTCTGTGGTTGGACGGGCAGTGATGTTTCGAGGCACCTCAAAACGGCGTTTCCCATATTTACCTCGTATGATGCGCATATTTCTTTTTTCTGTTTATTGCAAGATATATAGCAGATGGGATTTCCTTTCCGTCAAGGTCATGGCTCTTCTGGCTGATTGTCTTGAAATATGGTTGAAGCACTTTCCCAAGATCCTGACGCACGTTTCTAATGCCGCTGAAGATAACGTCGGTGTCTTTGGTCGGGGCATTATACGTCTGCAGTATGTTGAGCAGGATGAAGCCGATGTCTGCGTTGTTTTTCCACTGATGAGTGGAGCTACAGAGCAATTCCCCTCTGTGCAGAAGTATAAGGTCGAAAGAAGTTTCTCTCACGTCGAGCAGACATTTGTATGCATCATGAGGTAGAGAGGCCGCTTCCTTGAGCAGGGATTGCTGGCTCCACACCCTGGCTCCCGGAAAAGATCTTTGCATGAAGGATTTGAGTCCGGGAATAAGCATGAACGCACATTTTTCAGTCCCCATGTCATTTACCATCACATCAAGGATGTTGCCTCCATAGATATTAACATAAACTTCTGCGCAATCCTCATCGGTTGGATATAATTCCGACGGTAGCCAAAGCTGACGGTCACATTCCACAATTATATCAGCGGAATAATCGTCGAGCACGGTTGGGTTATCATAGACGATGTCTTCTATTTTTATAAGGAGATCTTCGTCATGGTCGTCCCATTTTTTTTGGATTATGACGCGGGGTGTGCGTGCAAGAGATTCATCCGGCAGCAACCAAGCTCTAAACCCGCATGTAGATATATCTACAGCAAGATGCCACTGGCCGTTGTCAAGTAAGTCGGGGCGGTTGCCCGATTGGGGTATTTTCTCACTCATAGTGCAAAATTAACAATAATTTCTGCCAAAAACAACTTAACTTTATAAAAAAGACTTGTAAGATTCGCATTTTTTTTTCAACTTTGCAATATGGCAAGGGAAAACATGGATAAAAGCGATACGATCAACCGCGATATAGTGCGGATGACTATTCCCACGGTGCTGAGCAACATTTCGGTTCCGTTGCTCGGGCTATGCGATACAGCAGTGGCCGGCCACATGGGCAATGAGAAATACCTTGCCGGTATAGCTATAGGATCGGTGATGGTGACCACGATGTATTGGCTTTTCAGTTTTTTGAGGGCCGGTACATCCGGGCTTACAGCAACAGCTTTTGGAGCTGACGACCGGGAAGGTATGGGCGATTGCCTGTCGCGTTCATTGTTGATGGCGATAGTGATAGGCTTTGTCATAATGGTGCTTCAGGTTCCGATGCTTGGACTTCTTCAGAAGGCTATGGGGGCGTCTGATGATGTCACTGCGCTGTCAGGGCGTTATTTTTCGCTATGTATTTTGGGAGCTCTGCCTATGATGGTGCTGACAGCATTGACAGGATGGTTTATAGGGATGCAGTCTACTGCAATGGCAATGACTGTCAATATAGGTATGAGTTTGCTGAATGTCGCTGCCACACTTATACTCGTGTATGGAGCTAAGATCGGATTTGAGGGAATTGCTTATGGTACTTTGGCATCTCAGTGGATCATACTTATTCCAGCGGTTTGGATGGTGATATCTATGTGCAGGAAGAAAGGGGTGGTGTTCCGGTTTGAAAAAAGGAGGCTCCTTGATGCTTATGCATGGAAACAGATGTTTAATGTCAATTCCAATCTTTTTTTCAGGTCGGCATGCCTTATAGCACTCACAATGATGCTTTATGCCTATAGTGCACGTCTTGGTGATGTGGAAGTTAGTTCTAATGCGGTGATCAACCAGCTTTTTCTTTTTTTCTCATATTTCATGGATGGTTTTGCTTTCACGGGCGAGGCACTTATTGGTCGTTATAACGGCGCAGGCGATCTCAGTAGGTTGAGAAAGTCGGTTAAGGCGTTGCTTAGGTGGACCGTGGCGATTACGGTTTTGTTTGCCACGGTCTATTGCTTGGCTTTGACTATGATTACGAAGTTGTTGAGCGATTCGGCAGCTGTCGTGGCGAGTGTTGATGGTTGTAGGCTGTGGGTGACGTTGCTTCCTGTTGCAGGAGCAGCTGCTTTTATCTTTGATGGATTCTATATAGGGTTGACAAGAACACGGCCGATGCTTATATCCACTCTTTGTGGGGTAAGTTTGTTTGCGGTCTTGCTTCAGTTTGTGGCTCATTCGCAGTGGATGTTGTGGATGTCTTTCACAAGCTATCTGGCATTGAGGTCGATTATTCTGGTTGGGCTATTTCCCAAAAACATTTTAGTGCGATGTACCGGATAGGTAGCAAGCACGCTCCGCGAAGAGAGTAATGATTAATTAATCAATAATTATATAAATGATAAAGTTTGTAAATGCCAAACTGAATCTTGGCCTGAATATAGTAAGAAAAAGAAAAGATGGGTATCATGATTTGGAGACCATCTTCTACCCCGTAGGATTATACAATGGAACCCCTCTGAATCCGGAGCCATTCTGCGACATTATTGAAATTACACCGTCCGGCAAGACGGAATTTGTCTTCTCCGGGCGTAAGGTTGACTGTCCTTTGGAAAAAAACCTTGTGTATAAGGCATGGAAATTGTTTAAGGATCAATATCCAGAACTTGGAGAATATAGGATTGAACTTGAGAAACATCTTCCTGATGGGGCAGGACTTGGTGGCGGAAGTGCCGACGCCTCGTTTGTACTCCTTATGCTCAATGAATTATCGGGATTTCCTTTCAATGAAGATAGATTAGCCGAAATGGCATTGCAACTTGGCGCTGACTGTCCCTTTTTCATCTATAACAGACCCTGTTTTGCGCAAGGGGTAGGGGAGCAGATGGAAAAAGTAGATTTGGATTTGTCAGGATGGTGGTGTCTTCTCGTAAAACCGGAGGTTTCTATTTCTACGAAAGAGGCATTTGCCGGGGTTACTCTTAAAATACCGGAAAAATCGTTGAAAGAAATCGTCAGGAGGGAGATAGGTGAATGGAAAGGAGAGATGGAAAATGGTTTTGAGGAATCTCTATTCCCCCATCATAATGTTCTTGAAGAAATTAAGAGTAGGATGTATGATTTGGGAGCTTGTTATGCTGCCATGTCAGGTTCAGGATCGACTATATTCGGGTTGTTTCGGAGCCGGGAGGAGGCGTTGGCTGCGTCGGAGCAGTTTGGAGAGCATTATCGCACTATTTCAAAATTATAAAAAAAACAGCTACTTTCCCAAGCAACTGTTTTTTGAAAGTTTTCCATAATACTTTCGAACTAACCTAACATCATGAAACGATTTTTATACCTTTAGAACAACGGTAGCATTAAAATGTTTAATAAAAATTGAATTTTTTTTCAAAAAAAATAAAAGTATTCTAAAAATGATGCATAAGGTATTGTGTTTTAGTCTTGTAGCTATATGCGAAATAATATTCACATTTGATGTCTGCAGCACTAAGATATTGATTGATGCTCCGATAGCAGAAGGGGAATTCATAGATAGGTTGGATATTGAGGAGGTTGAGTTTTCTGATAAATGCCGGATAACCGACCTGCCTGATTATGCATTTCTCGGATGCACTAATCTGAAAAAGGTGAAACTTCCGAAGGGCTTGAAGAAAATTGGATTTCAAACTTTCAGTGAATGCTCGGCATTGGAAGAGATCAACCTTCCGTCATCTCTCGAGGATATAGGCAGCAATGCATTTGCCTATTGCTCATCGCTCCAAAATCTGAAGTTTCCTGCCAGGTTGAAGCACATAGGGCATAACGCATTTTCATTTTGTGATTCACTTACGGAGGTTTTCTTGCCGGATAGCCTCGAGGAAATAGAGTCTTATGCATTTTCAGATTGTCTGTCTCTTGAAAAGGTGCGTCTCCCAGCCAACGACAATCTGCTTGGCGAACTGATGATGAACTGCTGTCCAAACCTGATTGAGATTATTGCCCCATCGCCCAAAGCACCTAAGTTCGATTGCGAAAGCTATGTGTTTGACCCTGACGACAAGGAATCTTATGCGCGATGCGTGTTGAAAGTGCCTGATATATCGAAAGATAGCTATAATATTTCAAAATCATGGCAAATGTTTAATAAAATTGTAACCGCTGATTAATGAACCTAAGAATGAACAAGGATGTTATGAAGACAAACACAAGAAAAAATAAACCTTATTTATAAATCTTAATTATTTTTAAACTATGAAAAAGACATTTACCACCATCGTTGCTCTCGCATTCGCAGTAGCAGGTTTTACAGCAGCAGCAAGTGTATCTCCAGATGCATCACCAGAAGCAAAGCCCGCAAAATCATCAGTAGAGGCGCCCGCGCCGGTTGCAGCCCCTGAGGTTGTGGTAGTAGAGAACATTACAGTTCCGGCTCCCATCATGGATCATCTGGCAGCTCATTTCCCAGGCTCAACAGTTGAGGGAATCAGTCGTGAAGGTCTTACTTACGTAGTGGATCTCGGTGACAATCTCCACGTACGCTACGACAACGCATTCAATCCAATTTGCTATGGCGATCACAGCCATGATGCAGATTACAGACATTACAAAAAACCTTAAGACTTATAGAAAAATACTGAAGAGGATGTGCCTAATTTGAAGTGACCCCCAAAAGTTGGACAGGTTAAACATTATCCAGTTATTGAAAGAGTTCGGTATTGCACCGGACTCTTTCCTTATTGGGGGAAGCGTAAGAAATTGGGTCTTAGAAACGGTAGACTACGGAAAGGGCTATCGCAGGAGCAGATATTTTCGACCCGGTGAGATAGCTTGACAGAGATCTTATCTTTTGTCCTTCAGCTACGGTATATGTTGCCGGTGCATTAGACGAATCATAATTGGAGCCATTGCTTTTCACACCCTTGAACATACTTGACAGTCCTGCTTCATACCTGATAGTTAGAGCCACAGCATAAGGCCCGTAAATATTATATTCAGCTCCAAAGCCGGCAAATATCGAGGCTGTCATTCCGTTTATCTCGGGCTTCATAGTTGAGCTTGTCGAAAAGGAAGAAGAGCCGAATTCATTCAAATATGATGCATCGATCATAAGATTGTCATATTGCGGATATATGCCGTAACAGTAGGTCTTGCCGATCGATTCCACAATCTTGGCGCTGACATTAAAGCAAAATCTAAAGCCGAATATTGCCTGCAGATTAATTTTTTCGTTAAGTTTATAATTATAATCGGCAAATATAGGCACCGTCAGGCTCGATGTATTGATTTTCTGATGTATTCCTTCCATTTCATAATATCGGATATAGGTTTCATTATCCATATCCGCGGTGGCCGGAGCATCATAATGGAAATCAATATCCGGAGCTGTCGCAGTCAAGGAAGTGCTCCGATATCCCAGACCTATATTGGCATGAATCGAATGAATATCCTGCTCCCATACCTTATAACCGAATTCCAGTCCGATATTCGGCGACATTGAAGATTTGGATCTGATATCCGGATGTGTGAATTTACCTCCATAAGGTTTGCCAAGGTAAATATCCGCTGTCAGCCTTGCGACAAACTTTTCCTCATCCGTATTTTGAGCAGACGCCGAAGTGCCGGAAAGCAGCGTGGCGGCGATCATTATATATTTGAATGCTTTCATTTCCATTAGATTCTTTTTTATTTATATAGCTACTTAACGCACTATGATTCTCTTCGACAATATCTTGCCGTCGCGAGTTCCTACTACCAGATAAACACCCGGCGTAAACTTCTTGAGATCAATTTCCTGACAGTCTCCCCTCGAAGATGCTCCATCATAAGTGTTTGAGAAGATTTTTGCTCCTTCTATCGTGAATATTTCAACACGGGAGGAAGCAGATTCTCCTGGAGTTATATAGAGCGCATAAGGAGTCACTATGATCCAGTCTTCAGATTCTTCTTCTCCTTTTGTATTGTTGAGGTATTTTGATGCGTCATAACATATCTCTTCTCTTCCATCCAGATATCTGAGATCACTGTTGACCACTTCTCCAGCTTCATTCAGATAATAAGAGAAAACCCAGAAATCAAGGAATGAATCATTGAATATTTCCTCCGTTGTGTGGCAATACCGAAGCGGTGTATTTCCAATTAGTCGGGATTCCCCTTCCGGCGTGTCATATCCAAATCCAAACTTAATTCCTTGCGATACAATTTCTTCATCAGAATAATCAATCAGTGTCACAAATGTACTCGACGTGCCGTCCCCTTTTCTGAGGAGCATCTTGGGAGTCTTCGGACGGTTTGCATAGTAAACATTGACTATACATTCCGCAGTAAGTCCATTCGATGAAGAGGCAAGCACGGATGAAGTTCCTTTTTTGATAGCTGTCACGACTCCTTCCTGCGAAGCGATTGCGACGGTTCGATCGCTTGATATCCAAGTGACACATTTGTCGGTGGCATCTTCCGGAGTGATCGTGGCTATAAGCGGGAATGTCTCGCCTTCATACAGGAATATCTCATATTCATTCAGTTCGATTGACTCAACAGCAGTAATATCCGGAACAACTGTCACGTAGCAGACCCCGGACACTCCATTGGCAGAAGTCGCGGAAATGATAGCGTTGCCCTGAAGAATAGCGGTTACGACTCCATTTTGGTCGACTATGGCGTTCTCCGGACTGCTTGAAGACCATACCACTTCCTTATCGGTGGCATTGTCGGGACGTATTATTGCATATAGTTCGGCTGTACGTCCTTCGCGCATCAGCAATTCTTTGCTTGATAGTGAAATCTCTTCCACCGGCACTATGGCTGAGACATTCACCACGCATTCCACGGTCAGACCGTTGGATGAAGAAGCATAGATGATTGCTGTGCCTTCGCTTATTGCAGACACGACGCCATCCGTGCAAGTCGCTATCGCTCTGTCTGACGATTTCCATGTCACTGACTTGTCGGTGGCATCCTCCGGCAAAATAGTTGCAATCAGAGGAAAGGTGTCTCCTTCCATCATATCGAGTTCATATTTATTGAGGAGAATTTCAGTGACAGGAATGATATCCCCTTCATTGACAACAGTCACTACACACACCATTTTGATGTAAGGATTGTAGACGGATGTAACTATGACGTCTGCTTTTCCCACCTCAACGGCTGTCACAATCCCATTCTGGTCAACAGTAACGATTGATTCGTCAGATGATGTCCATATTACTCTTTGGTCGGTAGCATCTATCGGACGAACAATTGCCAATAGTTCGGCAGTATGGCCTTTTCTCATCAGCAGTTCTATATTGGAAAGGGAAATGCTTTCTACGGGTATTTCCTTTCTTGAGACTGTAACTCGGCATTCCACAGTCAATCCATTTGGAGAAGAAGCATAAATGATTGCCGTTCCTTCAGAGAGGGCCGTGACGACACCCTCTTCAGATACGATTGCTATGCTTCGATCAGAAGATTTCCAGGTGACAGTTTTATCGGTTGCATCTTCAGGAGTGATGGTGGCTATCAGATGGAAAATTTCGCCGACAAACATGCTTATTTCCTGTTCATTTAATGATATATCAGTGACAGCGTTAATATTCTCCTCCTTGTCGACGGTCACAACGCATTCCGCCTTTATTTTAGGATTAAAGACTGATGTCGCTGAGATGATAGCCTGTCCTTTGAGATGAGAATTGACAATGGCTGTGTTTGCAGTCACTTTGCCGTTGTCGTCTACCGTAGCTATCTCCTCATTGTCGGAAGCCCAAGTCACTCTTTTGTCGGTGGCATTATCAGGGTGGACGATTGCGATTAATTCAGTGCTGTATCCTTCGCGCATCAAGAGCTTAGTATTAGACAGGGAGATGGCATCCACCGGTATGATTGCCGGTTCTACTGTAACTGTGCAGGCTGCCGTAAGTCCATTTGAAGAGGAGACGTAGACCATTGCAGTGCCCACACTTATTGCGGTCACTACTCCGGTCTCCGACACGGTAACTATATCCTTATTTGAAGATTTCCATGTCAGACTCCCGTCTGTTGCACTCTCCGGGATAATATTTGCTATCAAAGTATAGGTGCTCCCTTCTTTAAGATTCAATTTTGTGGGGGAAACTTCGATTCCTTCAACTGCTATGATGACCGGAACTACCGTCACCTTACAATAAGCTTCTTTGTCATTGGCGGTTGAAGCGGTGATAATTGCCACTCCTTGCTTTATTGCTGTCACGATACCATTATTGTCGACTGTAGCTACAGTCGGGTCGCTCGAAGACCAGGTGACAGTCTTGTCGGTTGTTTCGACAGGGGTAATGATGGCTATCAATTCCGCAGTGTAGCCTTCCCTCATCAAAAGTTCGCTCTGCGACAATGAAATGCTCACCGCATCTATGATTTCACTATGGATTGTGACCGTACAGGTGTCGGTTAGTCCGTTGACGGTAGATGCAGTTATAGTCACAGTGCCCTCAGCGATGGCAGTCACGACCCCATCGGACGAAACTTGAGCGACAGAAGGGTCGGAAGATGTCCAGACCACGGTTTTATCACTGGCATTCTCAGGCGTCACTGTCGCAATCAGGGTTCCCGTTTCTCCTATCCCAAGAGATAATTCTTTTCTATCGATAGTAATTCCATTAGGATTGATAGATGCAACTGACACATAGCACATCGCTTGTGTTTCACCGCAAGATGCGATTATTGCCGCATCTCCAATTGATATCGCTGTGACATTACCTTCGGAATCAACTGTAGCGACATCTGTATTGTCTGAGGTCCAAGTCAAAGGCTTATCTTTAGCAGACTCCGGAGTAACAGTCGCCTCTATATGTTGGATTTCTCCTATGCCAAGCCACATGGAGAGTGGATTTAAGGAGATATTTATTTCTAAAACATTCACAGTGCACTTAGCTGATACATCACCGCAAGTGGCAACGATTTCAGTAGTGCCGACCGCGTAAGTCGTGATTTTGCCGTCGTCATCCACATCTGCTATGTCAGGATTACTTGAAGTCCATATTACTGTCTGGTCAGTCGTCTCATAAGGATATACTATGGCTTTAAGATTCGCTTCGGTTCCTCTAAACATATCTATTGACTGAACGTTATTTCCCGACTCATCTTTTATCTCGATGTTGGTAGCAGGAACAGGGATTACTTCTATCGTGACATAGCCGGTCACTTCACCACCTGTATATAGCGGGCACGATGCAGTGATGACGACTTGGCCTAACGATTTAGCTGTAATTATGCCATTTTCATCTACTGAGACTATTGATTCGTCGCTCGAAGCATATTTCAGTGTCTGCCTGGGGGTATAGTTCTCCGGAATTACACTTACATCCAATGGCTGAGTATAATTGACATGGAGGTGGGGAACCTCCTTGATATTTATCTGTGTAGGAGATATTATGACTTGAACTTCACATGTTTTCCTATAAGTTGTGCCACGGTCTACATATTCAGCTGTAATGGTAGCGTCTCCGGGTGAAACCGATTGAATGATAACATTCTGAATACGGGCATAAATATTGGATTGACCGGTAATATCTTTATAATCGTTGTCCTGACTCAGAGTGATAATAGAATTATCGCTTGAGCTCCATTTTATCTCATTTTGCACAGGAGCACCGTCAAGAATAAGAAGCGCCTTTATATCCTCCGAAGTCCCGTTTTCTATTATAATGTTATCTTTGGAAAGATTCAAACCTATCTCCGGATCTTCCACATCCACATTGCAGGTTGCAGTCACCCCGGGCGTATTATCAATGGGATTTATGCTTGTCGCAGTAATGGTGACATTGCCTTTAATGGTTCCTGTCACTGAGTTGTTTTCACCATTGGTGTCTTTTTTGTCAACTTGAGCTGTTGAAGGATTGGATGAATCCCATCTGACATTTCTGACAGTGTTGGTATGATCCGGAGAGTAGCTGATTTGTATTTCTTCCGTATCAAAATCATTATAACCGGTATAAAGACGTAAATTGTTGGGATAAAGATGGATTGCAGCCGGTAAGACTTTAATTAGCGTAGTAGTTCCGCCAAAATTATTATCGCTGTCAGATTGGTCGACAAACTTAACGTTAGTGGTTTTCACGTCGCCTCCTGTGAAATTTGAAGAAGCGGTCACTGCTATTTTAAGCAGCACTCCGGAGTTTCCACTTATAGCATTCTTATCCTTCGAAAAGGCAGCAACATGCAAGACTCCGTTTTTTAGATTACTGACTATTTGATATGAATTGCCGGTTCGGTCAGATGACAACGAGACGTCAGGACTACCATTCTTTAGATTGACATTAAGTCCGGTAGGAAGTTCTATGTCTGCCTGAAATCCGTAGAAATTCTTAGTGTTATCAAGACAAAACTCGATCTCAGTTGAGGTGCCGGGTTGTATGTTGATGTCTTTCAGGTAGAAGTTATTTTGCGAAAAAGCCGGCGTCGCCGCTATTGTCAGCAGAAACGTCAGCATGACGAAGATCTTGGCAAGGTGTTTCATCTTCAGTTTAGATTAATGCATAAATATTAATGCAAAATTAGTAGTTACTGAAATTCAAGCGATAATATATATTAATGATATATGCTTTAAGTGGGACGCACGAGCCGTGCGTCCCTTTAAAATTATCTTACAGCTATCTTGACGGAGTCATTATCTACACTCAATATATAGATACCCGGGGCAAGGCGCACCAATTGCGGGTTGGCGGTTGCTTCAAAAGATTGAATGAGGGCACCTTCGAGAGTAAACACTTCAATCTTCTTTCCTTGAGCATTATTGATCAGCACACCTTCGGAGCTTTGGGATATGGAGAATCCATGCTCTTTCTTGATGCTATCAACACCGGTAATGTCAGTTCCGACTCTTGCCGTGAGCGAATAGCTGTCTGATGCTATGTCGGAAGCAATTATTCCATATATCTGGATATCTTCTGCCGATATGTTCTCATCATCGGCAACAATCTGAAGCACCGGAAGATCAGACTCGACAAACGCGGAATTATTTAGGTCGAAAAGCATCACTCTCATAGTTTGGTCGTCAATGCGTCTTGAACTCAAAGAGTGGTTGGCAGCCCGCTGACCGACTTTGACATCTTTCAGCAATGTTCCCTCCGGAACTCTGATATCTGCCTGAAGCGCTACATATTCCATGCTGTTGGCAAGCATGATCGGGATAATGCCTGCTTCCGGAATGCCTATAATCACAGCATCTGAATCATCGTCTTCATCGCTATCAGAAGCCCGAGTCTTTCTTTGAGGGGCTTTGCTTGGCTGATCAAGAGCATATTTCATAACTCTGTATGCATCAGAAATCGTAATCTCATTATCTCCGGTCAAGTTGGCACCGGCAAAGTAGAAATTCCTCCAGTCGGCTTCGTTTTTAAATTTCGCTTTAGTCCTGGTATTTTTCCACTGATTGTTAAGAAGACCGATATTGTCAACTATATAGTTGGCGATATTGACAGCGTCGGAGATATCAAAGTTTCCGTCCCAATTGGCATCCGCACTTTGAGGATATACCTCAATATCACATTCATGATAGAATTTGTGATCTGTTTCCACTTTGATGTGCGCGCGTCCTACGCCCTTGGTCACGATCTTACCGTCATGGTCAGAGTGCGGAGATGCGACATATTCATTATTGGAACTCCAAGTCATGGACTGACCGGTCAGCGCCCTTCGCTCTTTAATAGTGTATGTGCTTTCGGGAACATATTTCGGCATCTCTTCTTTTTGTGGTTGCGTCACTTCAATACCGGGTTCAATTCTATGCGCATGCACCGGCCATAGATCCTTGTAGACGTCCTGGTATTTAGCCTGAACATATATCTTACAGTTCTGGTCGGTAAGATGTCGTTCTCCTATCATCTTGGGAGGTGTCTCAGTATATACACAGATTCTGGTAAGCTCTTCGCAATCATCAAATGTCTTTTCTCCAAGTTCCAGCAGTGTTTTTGGAAGAGTCACAGTCTTGAGCTTTTGGCAATAATACATGGCCTCCTTACCGATTTTTTCAACTCCCTCCGGGATATTGATTTCTTCGAGCTCGATGCAGTTTTTCAAGGCATAGTCGTCGATAAGGCGCAATTTCCAGTTCTGTGAGCGTTCGAATTTTTGAAGATGGCGGCAGTCCATCAAAGCACCCATACAAAGCTCCTCAATATTGTCGTGCATACGTATCGAGTATAGTCCCCTGCAGTCTTTCAGCACTTCGGGATTCAAGCGGGTGACGAGCTCCGGCACTGCAAAATAAGTCAAACCGTAGCAGTTGGCAAAAGCTCGTTCTCCCATATTTGTGATGGATTTCGGGAGGTTGATTTCAGGAAGGTTTTTGCATCCGTTGAAAGCCTCCTGACCAATGTCAAACACTGATTCAGGAATATTTATGCCAACGAGTGTAAGGTCATTTTCAAAAGCGTCGTTTCCGATTCTTATCACTTTATAAGACAGTCCGAAATAGGGGCTGTTCTTATCTATGTTAGTTACATATTCCGGCACATCATAAGTAGTCGGTCCGGTAGCCTCTTTAGCCGGTCCTGCCACCTCGCAGTAAGGATTCGGCTTGTTGCTGAGAACCCTGAAACGAAGTCCATTTTTCGTCTCCAATACCCTCTCTAAATGTATTAGAGTCTCGTCTTTGGCTTCAATCTTATAGAAAAGTGCCCAGGGGTTTATCCCCTTCACTTTAGCAAGAAGTGCATTGGGGGTATGGACAACTCCATCCTCGCTGCTATATACTTTAGGAGAGAAGAAACCTTCATCAAATTCTTTAGGCTCTTGTGCATAGTAATATACATTCAGGGCTTTTTCGCAGTCAACGAATACGCGACTACCCTTTTCCAATGATGCGGGAACATATATCTCGGTTACGCCCGAACACCCTGCGAAAGCTCTGTCTCCAATGCTCTTCAGACCTTCGCTGAGTTCAATCTTTGGAAGATTAGAACATCCGTTGAAGGCCATGTCCGGAATTGATTCCAGGGTGGCGGGGAAATTAATGGACGGCAACTCCACACATCCGTTGAAGGCACCTTCTCCTAATGTCTGCAAATTCGATGGCAGAGAAATCGCTTTAGGTGTGTATTCTTCAAATTTCCAAATCTCCTTATTGAACTCCGACTTATCGACGATTTGACCGGTCAAAGTAATTTCTAAATCTTTAACGCCATTAAAACTATCGCTAAAACAATTATTAAAGGCGTAGTCTCCTATTGAGGTGACTGCATCGCCCATAGTCACCTCTACAAGGTGTGTGCATCCATCAAATGCATGAGCTCCAATTGATTTGACTCCGTTTCCAATTGATACTGAAGCAATTCCATAATTAAATACGTAATGTAAGTCCGAATACGTATGTTTGAAGCTAGTGTTCGCATCCGGAAGGTGATACTTTCGGGAATTGACTTTACATCCATAAAAAGCATAATCACCGATTGATTCTACGCTATTAGGAATTTCAATTTTAGGATTAAATATATTATTATCTTGTGGTTTAGACACAAATTCACTTTCTGAGAAACATTTATAAAATGTGTAGGGATTAATCTTTTTCAAACTTGAGGGAAGCTTCAAATTCATCACTTTGCTGCAATCCATAAAGGCAGAGTCCCCAATCTCCACTATCTTTTTGTTGGCAGAGAAGTCAAGGGATGTTAGAGAAGTGGATTTGAAGGCACTGTTTCCAATCCTCACTAAACTTGTGGGAAAAACTACCGATTTGAGATACTCACAGTTCTCAAAAGCATGATCCCCTATCGTCTCCAAAGTTTCAGGAAGTACAATATCCTCAATGCCAGGAAAATTGGCAAATGCGTATGGTTTTATTGTGCCTATAGCAGCTGATTTGAGATTATCAGTTGCAAATTTAAGTTTTTCACAATTGTTGAAAGCAAATGCACCAATGCTGCCCATGTCACCGGGTTCTGCGTCTACGCTCCAATATATATCATTCAAACGTTTACAGTTGTTAAATGCATAATCATCAATTGTTACTGCAGGATTTTTAAGATTAACGCTCTGAAGCCCCCAATAATTTAATACTTTTCCGTTGTTGTCAACTTCTTCGTAATAGCAACCATCAAATGCATGAGCGCCGATATGTTTCACCGTTGGAGGAATTTCCACATAATCAAGGTTAATACAGTTTGAGCAGGCGTAGTCTCCGATTTTTGTAACGCTTTCGGGGAAGTATAACTCATAAATGCCTGAAGGTGCACGAAGTAATGTGTCTTCATCTTTATTCAGGAGAAATGTTTCTTCAAAAGAAGAATATCTTATATTCTCTTCTGCGACACATATTCCTTCCATATATATGCATCCGGCAAACCAATTGTCCTGAAGGTCTTGTGTAAAATCTT
>CAYQXG010000012.1:0-43207 GCA_964421525.1 uncultured Sangeribacter sp.
GGACAACAATTCGTACACGTCCGCGACCAAGTCAGTCTCTTTCAAACAACCAGACAACTCCACAACCCCACAACCTGAAAATATGAAAACATTTGCTATTCTCGCGTCTCTTTTCGGCGACGCTATCGCAATGGCCGACTCCAAGGCAGAGCTGACTGAAGCCCAGCTCGACAAAATCGAGGCCTCCCTGTCTGCAAAAGATACAGAAATCAACACCCTCAAGGCTCAGCTTGCGGAAAAGGACAAATCTATCGCTGACCTTAACACCACGGTCGAAGACCTCAAGAAAGCTCCGGCAGCCAATTCAAATGACGTCAAGGAGACTTCTGCCTCCATGGACACAGACGGTCCCGGCGACGATATCGACTCATTGGTGGCTGAGTTCGCCCAAGCCTTCATGGCCTGACCCTTGACTCTTAACCCTTGACTCTTAACCCTTAACTCTTACTCTCTCTCCTCACAATGGCTGACGTTAAAGTTACCCTCCAAGACGAAGAAGTCCAGAAATACAAGGACACCTGCACCCAGTGGTCGCCTGTATTCCTTCGTCTCCCAATCGCCACAGCTAAAGACGTGCTCAAGTTCTTCACTCCCGTGAATAAGCTCCGTGGCGACAAGAAAATGCCATCTATCTATGGCAAGTCACAATTCTCTCCTTTCAAGAAAGACAAGTCGTCTGACGCTGAAATCAAAATCGACTGGCGAACATTGACCACCCGCCACGCAAATGTGGTGGAGACGTTCGCTCCGGTGGATTATGTGGACGTGCCTCTCGGCTACGATTCCTCATATTTCGGCGAGAAACTCAAGAATGCTCCACAGACAGCCTTGATCATGGCTACACTGTCTGCATCTCGTGGCGAGGGTCTTGCCCAGGCTGCAATCACAGGCAAATATGATCCTGACGGCGAGACTTCAGAGGATATCGCCGACGGTGTCATCACCATTGCCGAGAAGGAAATAGAAGCCGGCAATATCTCTGAGGCTAACGGCAATCTCTATAAGATGCCGGCGCTCACTTTCGAGAATGCCTGCGATGAGATCAAAAAGTTCTTCTTCTCCATGGATCCGTTCCTCCGCAAGCAGACCAATTACCTTTTCTGTGCCCCGGAAGTGGTCGATATGTACAACGAGTCGTATCTGCTAACCCACCAGGCTGTGCCATACAACAAAGAGTATGATCAGCCATACGTGGAAGGCACTTCCAAGAAGCTTACTCTCATCGGTCTTCCGCAGCTCGCCGGCACAAAGATCATGTTTGCTACTCAGAAACAAAACCTTCTTTACGGCACATATCTTGAGAGCGACCAGAGCTTCGTCGACATCATGCGCAAGAACCATTATGAGCTTTCGATGGCTTCCGACATGTGGATCGGCTTCAACTACCGTACTCTCGACAAGCGCGTGATCAAGTTCATACAGCTCGCAGATTCTTCCGATGTGAAGGAACCTGAAAAGAATCCGGAGCAGGGTTCTGAGCAGGGCGAAAACGACAACAACGAGTAACTTAATCCTGATTTACCATGGCTACAACCACCAATATCTGCCAGCTCATCGTTAAGTCGATGAAATGGTGTCAGGGCAAGACCGTCAAGCCCGGCATCCGGCGTCGCGCATTTGCCCTTTCCCTTGATCAGGTGATCAAGTTCCCTTCTTACACACGTGATGAACTTGGTCGTGTGAAATCTGCAATGCTTCAGGGCGATTTCCAGCTCGCCGAAGATGCCAAATGGGCTGTCATTGAGCATCTCCCTGCAAAAGCTGAGTTCAAATCTGAGGTACAGGGCGAATACCCCTCGCAGACCTTCAAGGTTAATGTATCGCTCGTGCATCCTGGAGTCGGAAAGGAAGCAGCCGAAGCAACTGCCTCTTTCCTTAACTCCAACTGCATCTTCCTCGTGGAAGATATGGATGGCAATTTCCGTCTCATCGGTTCTGAAGACTATGATTCTGTCACCACGTCGAGCCGCGACAACGGCCAAGGTCCAACAGGAACAGCCGGAACCACCATCAGCATCGAGGCTTCTATGGAGTTTGACGCTCCTTTCTATACCGGAAAGATAGTGACAGAGGATGGCACCATCAATGATTCCGAAGCTTGATGTTTGACTCCATCAAGGATATCCTTGCTGACTTCACCCTCTCTGACTGTTCTCCGGATTTAGATCCTGTCTCCCCTGCCCGCGACATCTTCGCCGTGCATGAGCGTAAGGGATGGGACAAATCCATCGAGGCTCGATGCAACTTCGACTACCGGCCACGTCTCACAAGGCGTGCCGGGGTCTGGTTCCTCTCGCTCTGGCAAAAGTCCCTGATGGGTCGCACTCTCACGGAAATCAAGTCCGACCCGGCTGAAATACCGCATTTCGCGGATGCCGTGTCGGACTTTATTCGTGAGCTTATCGGATCATCCATGGGCGCCGGGCAATGGTGTATCTGCACCACTCCCAAACGCCGACACAAGGAGCGCAATTTCGCGACCCTCGTTAGTATCGAGATTGCCAGGCATCTCAACATACCATTTTACGAGGATGTGGCACTGTGCCGGAACCGTCAGCGTGTCAATGCAGTATTCGACCTCAATCTGCTGCCGCAGGAGCCAAATGTAATCGTCTTTGATGATTTTGTGACGACTGGATCCACTCTTGGAGCTATGCACCGATTGCTGGCTCCACTCGGCAAAAATCTGTTGTTTGTCACCGGAATAAACAATAAATTATGATCAATCTCGAACTTACCCCGAAAATCAAAGACTGGCTCGACACCCCGCCGGAGCAGCGCGACTATGAAGAAGGCGCCCTGCTCGTGGGGCGTGTGTCTCGCAACCGTATATTGTTCCAAAACCTTAGCCGTAATCCCAAGGGTCAGGCTAAGGCGATAACATATCATCTTGAGAAGATCTACAAGCAGCGGCTTGTAGACATCACTCATGAGCAGGTGGCTGAAATGATGCAGGACTGCGAACGTATCGCAAAGGCTCACGGGCTGCAGTATCCGGCATCATCAAAATCAAATTTTCAGAAGGGTAAGCGTGCCGACCATGACGAGCTTCCGCCGGAGGTGCAAAGGCTGTGGCAAGAGAACCAGGATATCCGTCAGCGCATGCGTGACTGCCACACCCATCTGCGCCTGATCAATCCTACTAACTCCACTTGCCCGGACAATGACCGATATCCATGGGCTAAGCAACTCAAAGAGTATGACAAGCGATATCGTGACAACTGGAATCTCTATGACCACTACATCAAGGGCACGAATCCTCTTGAGACAAAAAAGGCCGTAGACCCTCGCACTGTCTCACGTAATGCCGCCAAGACCGCAAATATGCTCCTTGGCAAATATGTCAAGTCTCCGGACGCCAAGACTGCAGAGCGCATACGGGAGGCTTATGCCAAGGTGTTTTCTCCTACTCCCAACTTGACTGATAAGATGCGTAAAGCTGGTTTGCTCTGATGAAAAGATCCTCAGACATATCTGATATCCTCCATCCTCTTGCAGAAAGACCGCACCAGGCTTATCTCAACGATATTCTTCAGGTGGCGGACGTGCTGCAGTGGATTCTTGATCAGACTGGTCCCGCAGATATCCGGATATCCTCTTTCTCAATTTCAGAGGAGTTCCTCCGGCGTATCTATTTCATCGGCAAGAAGGGGCTGGTTCGCTCGCTCGATATTGTTCTCGACCATAAGGCGACAAACAAAACCCTTATTCTATGGCCATTTATCGCCCAGACTGTCCGCAACTGCTATCTGACAACGAACCATTCAAAGCTGATCCTGGTCTCTAATGATCAGTGGGTGGTGGCTATGGTGACAAGTCAGAACCTGACACGTGGCAACCGTTACGAGTCCGGTTTTATTACGACAGATCCAAATATTTTTGCATCTCTTCAGGAGCAGCTGCAGTATGTAATAAAACATCAATCCGTCCCATTCCATGAAGTATTCTCCAGAACAGTTGCTCGCGATTGAGCAACTTGCAGCTATCTGCACAAAACCCACGGAAATTGCTATCACTATCGAGGTGCCTGAAGAGCAATTTAAATCCGATATCTCCATTGCAGGACATCCGGCCCGCAATGCATATATCAAGGGAAAACTCTCCACCAAGACCGAGATCCGCAAACAGATGGTGATGCTTGCCCGTGTTGGTTCCCCTGCCGCCGTTGACATGCTGAACGATGCCATACTCGATATGGAGGACGACGAATAATAATTTATCATTGATCATTCATAATTTATCATTCGACTATGCCTCTCCCATCAATCCTTGACTCCTGCAAGCTTGATCTCTATTCCGATGAGCAAGAGATCCGGGACAAATACCCTCTCGCGATGGCGGAAAGGATCCTGCGCATCCGGGAGATGTATAACTACTGGCTCTCCAATCCGTCGATGCGCGACCGCCAACTACGCGACACCATCATGTCGCGTTTTGAGGTCTCGCAGTCAACGGCATATTCTGATATCGCAATCGTACATCAGCTGGCTCCGATGCTGTCTCCAAAATCGAGGGATTTCCACAGGTTCCGTGCTAATGAAATGTTTCTTGAGACGTATGCCAAGGCAAAGGCACGCAATGATGCCCGATCAATGGGACTTGCTGCCGCCAACTATGCCAAATACAACCGTGTGGATCTTGAGGACGAGATGACCATGCCTTACGAGGATATAGTCTACCAACCGTTCTGCCCGACTATGGACCCGACAGTGCTCGGCATCAAGCCTATTCCTGAAGTTGAAAAGCATATCGCGCGTCTGGAGAAAGAACTGTCGCGCGATTTCGCAGACATCGAGGATGTGGAATATGAGGAAACAGATCTGGAATTAGATAACCTTTTTGCTCCTATCAACGATGATCCTGACCAACCCAAAGGCTAAGCTTACATATTTCAACCGTCCGCAGCTGCTCGCCCAGTGGATAGGGGCGCGCACCACTGTAGTCGTGGCCGGCCGTCGTACCGGCAAGACCGATTCTATCGCCGCTCCTTACGTCTACAAGATGATGCAGCGCATGCCCGGCTCCACTGGTGGTATCGTGGTGCCGACATTCAAGCACGGACTCACAAATACAATCCCCGGATTACTCGCAGCCTGGGGGCGTTGGGGACTGAAGAAAGGTATTCATTATGTGGTCGGACGGAAACCTCCCAAATCCTTCGCCGAACCTATCACCGAGCCAAAATGCTGGGAGAATGTGATTTCTTTCTTCAATGGCTCTGTGGCTATAATCCTCTCTCAAGACCGTCCCGGTGCTGCCAACTCTCTGACACTGTCATGGATTCTGGTAGACGAAGCAAAGTTTGTGGATCCCACAAAACTTACTCAAGAGACTATTCCTGCCAATGGTGGCATCAAGACCCATTTCTCTCGCCATTCCTTCAATCATGCGATGATGATTCTCTCCGATATGCCTCAGAGTAAGAAAGGATCCTGGTTCCTGGAATATGAGAAGGATATGAAGCCGGAGATTATCGATGCCATCGGCGGCGGTCTCTACGAGATCTGGCGCCAGAAACAAAAGATCCTCGAGATGCGTCAGAAGGGAATCGAGCCTCCGGAATATCTGAAGCGATATCTCAAGCGTCTCGACTGCAAGGTAAACCGTCTCCGCTCAGTTGCCACTTACTACCGCGAGTATTCTTCAGTAGAGAATGTGCAGCTGCTCGGCGAGCAGTACCTTCGCGACATGAAGCGCGACCTGACTCCGCTGACGTTCCAGACATCGATCATGTGCCGCAAAATCGGTATCGCACGCGATGGTTTCTATTCGTCGATGCAGGAGGACAACAAATACAATGCCTCAGATTTTGAGTATCTTGACAACCTTGGTTGGGACGGATTTCTTCCGGAAGCAATGGACTCACGCGCTGACCGCGACCTGAATCCGTATGCCCCCATATGCATCGGCATGGACTACAATGCAAATATCAACTGGATTGTAGCCGGACAACCCGATGAGCATGCCGGACGTCTGAATATCCTGAAGTCCTTTTTTGTGAAGTTTGATCGCAAGATCCCGGCACTGGTGGCTGATTTTTGTCAGTACTATGCCCATCATCCGACTAAGATAGTGGTGTTCTATTATGATGCAACTGCGCTCGGATCCAACTACGCTGTCAACGATATCGACTTTCGCCGGACGATTATGCGCGAATTTGAAATCCATGGCTGGACTGTCATTCCGGTCTATCTTGGTAATCCGATGCGGCATGATGAAAAATACAATCTCATCAACCTTGGATTCAAGGGCCGAAACCGTCTCACACCCTATTTCAACCGACAGAATAACGATGATCTGATCCTCGCCATACAGTCGGCAGGGGTGGAACGCGGGCGCTTAGGTTTCCGGAAAAACAAGGCAGGTGAAAAACTTGCCGAGACTGAGGAAGACTTGCTCGAGCACCGCACCGATGGCACAGACGCCTTTGATACCCTTTACATAGGATGCGAGCGCAAACCCTACACCGGGGCAGCCATGCTTGATATCTCGGGCATCCTGTAGTGTCTTTTATTCATTCTTAATTTTCCATTACATTTGCACTGTAAAATTTCTCCTCACGATGAAATATCCATCAATACAGACCAGCAGGCATTATGTCGGCCTTGCCCTAATCATCATTGCCGTGGTAGTCCTGATTTACGATTTTTTCAGTCCTCCGGTAGGTCAGCTGTCTAATTTTTCTCTTATTCTTTTCGCTAAATTGACAGCAATTGCCGGGTCTCTGCTAAATATTCCTATTCCTTCAAAAACTAATCAATCTAATTCTCTCTCCAAAGATGAAGAAATTTGAAATCCAACTTGCGGAAAAGCAACGTCGCAACCGTGCACACCTCGTAAATATGGACGGATTCTTCCGTTCAGAACGTTTCACGATGCTCCCGGAGGAACAGCAGAAGCTTATGATCGAGCAGTTCCGGACGCAAGAGCATCTCGACCAAATCCTTGTCCGCAGAATGGAGCTGCTCGGTTTGCCTGTATGCAATTGACCACTCTCAAGCGCGGGGATCGTGGTGTAGATGTGCAGATCCTTCAGAACTCTCTATGCCTTATCCCCGACGGTATTTTCGGCCCTCTGACTCAAGAGGCTGTGGAGACATTCCAGCGTGAGCATGGATTGACTGTCGACGGAATCGCCGGTCCAAAGACCATCGCCTCTCTCGGTCTTGCCGAAGGTTATTTGATGTCAAAACCAACAAGCCGCCGTATTGACAAGATTATTCTGCATTGCACAGCCACAAAGCAGGGTAAGGATTATACCGTCGACCAGGTGCGCCAGTGGCACGTGAATGACCGCAATTTTGCCGATATAGGATACCACTTTCTGATCCGCCTTGACGGAACTGTGGAAGAAGGACGTCCACTCGACAAAATAGGCGCCCACTGTACCGGGCAGAACGCCCATTCCATAGGCATCGTATATGCCGGTGGTCTGGACTCGGAAGGGTCTCCAATGGATACGCGCACACCATCGCAACGCAATGCCATGCGCTCGCTCGTGGATTATCTCAAGAAAAAATACAATGCCTCAGTGCACTGTCACAATGAGTTCGCAAACAAAGCATGCCCATCATTCAAAATTGATCAATTATGAAAAATCTGATAAAAATTTTTATCTTCTTTTTACTCGCTTTCTTTGCTCTGGCTCTCATTTCCTGCTCATCTTCTAAGTCCGTTTCCTCGGAGACAGCAGCCACCGAGTCAATGACGGCTCTCGAGATAGCAAAGGACTCAGTCCACTCCAATCTGGATCTGCAGACATCCACATCAGGATATCTCGAGATCTCTGACCTGTCGATACTGTTTTATCCTCCGTCGGAAATCCTGACTCCGCCAGTTCCTGAAGATTCAGTTGCAGATAATCCTCTGGTTCTGCCGTCCACGCAGAAACCAAAGATCCTTTATCCGGCTTTACTGAATATCGGTCGATTATCGGCTGGATCCGCCTCTAATACCATGCTCAAGGAATCCAACGACTCTGTCGGATTAAAAGCTTCAGACATCAGTCAAGACCAATCGACAAAGGATTCCGAACAGCGTATCCGCGACCCTACTAAACCATCCTGGCCGGTAATGCTGTCGCTATTCATTGCCCTGCTAATAATCATCTACACTGGGTTTATGCTCTACCGCTCCAACCGGCTCTGACTGCTCATCCTCTCTCTCCTGATCCTCTTTAATCCATATCATGGCTGCGACATCCTCCCTCAGATGCCGCAGCCTATTGTTTTTATGATTTTTTTACACAATAAATTTGGGAAAGAATAGAAATATTACTATCTTTGCATTAAATTAATTGTTCTCTATGAAAAAGCTCAAAGTTATTGAAGTAATAAAACTCCTCAAAGAAGATGGATGGATTGAAGTGTATACTAAAGGTGACCACAAGCAATTTAAACATCCTACAAAAAAAGGGAAAGTGACAGTAAGAGGAAAGAAAAGCGAAACATTAGATCAATTTTTACTAAACAGCATTTGGAAACAGGCTGGATGGCGATAAGCCTTCCTTGCTCGGATCAACTAATAAACCAATTAAATCAACAGTTATGAGTAAGCAGATGATGAAGGTAGATGTTACATGGACTGACGATAATTTCGGATGTGCATGGAGTGATGACGTGGCTGGAACTGTTGTGGTGACGGCAAAGACTCTCGATAAGCTTAAGGCTGATTTTGAGGAGTCGTTGCGTCTGCATATAGAAGGATGTCTGGAAGACGGTGATGAGCTTCCGGAATATCTTGTCAAAGGTAATTATGAAATCGAATATGTTCTTAATACCGCCGCCCTTCTCCGCGACGCAGAGGAATATACAACTATGGCGGCCCTTAGCCGTGCATCTGGTATTAACCAAAAGCAGCTTTCACATTACGCCAGTGGCCTTAAAAACCCACGTCCAGTGCAGGTAGAAAGGATAAAAGAAGGTCTGCATCGTATAGGTACCCAACTTTTAGCACTTTGCTGAGCCATTGACAGTAATAAAGATATTTAACCGTAATATTAAGCGCGTCCGATTCTTTCGATCGCGCTTTTTTTTTCAAAAATTACCTACACTCTTGCGCAATCCAAATTTATTTCCTAATTTTGCAGTGCCAAATTAAAACACGATAGTTAGTCTATCCCGCAGAGCCGCGGTTAAAGGCTCGGAAAATATTCGGGCATTTTTTATGCCCTTACATAAACAGCTACGGCTGTCATATCCTTACATCTTTTGCTCTGCGGAGACAAATCGTGTTTTAGTTTGGCGACGGGATATGACAGCCGTTTTTCTGTCTAAAAGCCAAACTAAAACACGTAAAATGAACGAATTTGACAAACAAAAGAACGCTCTGCGGCTCCAATTTAAGGCAGAGCAGCGCCAGATCACAAAGGATTGCCACAGAACAATCGGACGCATTAACACAGCCATCGGCCAGGTAAAGATTCTCGAAGCCCGCGAGGCTCTACGCGCTGAAAAGCAAAGGATATACGAGAATATGCGCCGTTCTCACGAGCTGAACAAGACCTGCTACTACCAGCAGCTCGATCTCATCGATGATGAAATTTCCCGATACCGCGAACGGCATCCGTCGAAAACACGTATCAGATCAATCTTGGCTAATCTATGCAAATCTTCTGAAGCTGAAGGTCAGAATTCACTCTCTATCACATTCGGTGAAAATCGAATCGCAAAAATCACTTTCGAGTAATATCCACCCTCTCATCCATCGGCCGTCCTTTTCCGGGACGGCTTTTTTTTCGAACCTTTTTTCAGTCTTTTATCTACTGTGAAATTCACATTATCTTTGTGGCATGTACGTTGAATTTCTCTCCTCAGATTTCGCGGAACGCTCAATTTGCGTATCTTCTGCCCTGGACCGCATCGATGTCTCCACCGATGCTGCCTCCGTCAGGATATCACTTTTTGCATCCGACCACGAATTTTATGTAGCCACCCTATACGCTTTTGACGGACAGGTATCAATACTTGATCTTGCCTCTGTGATTGAATCCTACTTCCGTCGAAAGGGATGGCACATGCATAATGTAAAAATTACAGTCTCGGCTGTCGGAGATACTGAAGTCTCAGCTGTCAAGAACCTGAATGTGCTTTACTGCTCCTACGATCTGCCTGCCGACTACAATCCTTCTAAGTCCTTCTTTTCTTGCATACAGGCTCAGAGGGTTCCACCTTCCGCCATTTTGAATTTTTACGGCATTGTCAACGCGAATTCTCCCGTAAGGCTGAATGTATCAGGCTTTACGGATAACGGGTTTCCGACGGCTTGTCAGATTCAGCAAACTTCTTTTGATGGATATGTCAAGGTCGATGTCCCGGCGATAATCGCGAAGTGTAAATCTGATTTCTCGATGTCTCAGGTATCAATCATATCGGTTTCCTATGGTGATATTGTCAAATCACTTTTCATCTGCGATATTCCTGATTATCTTGAATTCAGATACAGGAACTGCTTTAATTGTCCGGAGACGGCATTTGTGTCGGGAGCTTCCGTGATGAAGACTGAGGTTTCTCGGGATTTAGCAGTATGTGCCGGCCATTCACTACAGTACAACCATCTGACGTCACGCACATACGAGCACACCACTGCTCCGCTGACCCGCATGGAAGCTGCCGCCTTGTCTCAGCTCATAGAGTCGCGTTCAGTGTCTGTCATTATTGACGGGAAAGAATATCCCGTCATAATAACAGACCACACTTCGGAAGTCTCAAACGATGACTCATCACTCAACACAATGAAATTCGTCTGGCATTTTACAGGCAAGCGTCCACGCCTGTTTGGAGACACACTTCTTCCGCTGATGGAATCATTTGGAATATTTACACAAGAATTTGACGAGACATACCAATGAGATCTACTATCCATATAAATGAGGCGCGGCGTATCCTTGACCGAGGGGAACCTGTCACTATGTCGGTGGTTAAGACGGATGGTTCCATCCTCGATATCACCAAGGACAATCCGGCAGTGTCTCTATCATACGATATCTATACCGGGCTGCGCTCCATCAAGTTACTGCGCTCCGGAGCCAAGCGTACGATCCGCGACTGCATGATCATCGCTATCAATGACTATGATGTTTTCCTTTAATCCTTAACATAATGCGCAAAAAAATCTCTCCCCCTGAATCATATTCCAATTTAGATTTTTTCTCAGTCCATCAGATACAAAATATCAAGGGACGTGCTTCTGCAGCTTTTGTCACAAAGACTTCCGAGATATTCCGCGAGATGGAGCATCCGGAACTTCGCACCTTCAACGGTCACGAATACGTGCCTTGGGGCGCCGATGACATGCTACCTTACAATATCATCAAGCTCATTGAGTCTGATGAGACCCTTTCCACATGCCAGGTCTTCAATGCGGAAGTCTGTTACGGCAGCGGTCTCAAGTACTGCACTGAGGAAGCGACAGCAGCAGTCCGCTCTGAAGTGGAAGATTTCTTGTTTGAAAACTCAATCTCGGAATATTTCCTGGGTGAATGTCAGGATCTGATGCATTTTAATTTTTCTGTTTCAGTCATCATCCTCAATGCTGATGGAAATAGGGTGGTGCAGCTGGTGCGTAAACCGGCATGCTACTGCAGATTTGCGAAAGCCGACAAATTCGGTAAAATACCCAAGATACTCTTTGCCAATTTCCGGCATCTGGAGCCTGACGACCATGTGGAAGAAATCCCGTTGCTCGATCCTGCATCTCCATGGCGCGACCTGCAGATGCGTGTCGGCCGCCTGACACGTCCGGACGGAACTCGCAAAGATGACAAGATCCGCAAATTTGCAATCCTGACCCGATTCCCGGGTGTGGACTCGATGTACTATCCGGTTCCCCATTATGCTTCGCTGTTCAAAGGGGCCTGGTTTAACATCAAGCGTCTGATCGGCACAGCAAAGATGGCGAAGCTTAAGAATGCAGCACCTATCAAGTACGTGATCGAGGTCTCAAAAACATATTGGGACAATCAGTTCCTCCTGCATAAAATCCACGGTACCGATAAGCAGCGTGAGTTTATGAATAAGAAGAAACAGGAGATGCTGGAGTTCCTTACTGATGTAGAAAATTCCGGAAACGTACTCTTTACCTCCAAGTCACTGTCGATTGACGGCAAATCGGAAAACTCGGAAATCACTGTCAATCGTATTGACTCCGCTACAAAGGAAGGTGGCGACTGGGAGTCGGATATCGCTGAAGCTGTCAATATGATCTGCTTTGTGATGCGTGTCCATTCCAACCTTGTCGGCTCTGTGCCGGGAAAGTCGCAGACAAACAATTCCGGATCCGACAAGCGTGAGCTGTACACCATCGCGCAGGCTCTGAAAAAACCATATCGCGACCTCCTTTTCCGCGTCCACGATATCATCATCCGCTTCAATGGTTGGAAGGGTGTGCATCCTGATTGCCCATTCATCCAGCTCACCACCCTCGATGAACACTCTGATGCCAAGGAAGTGACCGCTAACAATGATTAATGATCAATTCAAAATTCTAAATTATGAATATAGTTCTTAGTGAAGAATTGGTGAAATCGGTGCTTCCCAATACACTGATCACTGTCGATGAAGAAACACCGCTCGCTGCCCGCATCGAGCCTTATGTAAAGGACTCTATCCGCTGGATTGAGTCGCTTGTAGTAGGCGACGTGCAACTTCCTCCGGAACTGGAAGAAATGGCTGTCCGTGCTGTCATTCTTCGCGCTGTAATCCATGCCATACCCGCTCTGGATCTTGTAGTCACGCCTTCAGGCTTCGGGGTTGTGTCATCCCAAAACCTTGCGCCGGCGTCCAAAGAGCGTATCGAGCGCCTGATTGCAAGCCTCTCATCTTCTCTCAATGATCTGATACTGCAGCTTCAGGAAAATTGCGTCGGATGTCCGGAATGGAGAGATTCCGCGCGTGGTCGCTGGTACTGCTCCACATTTTACCCATATCTCCGGAATGCTGTGCCTCTCGCCAAGGAAGGTCAGGATGTCTTTGATGTCTACAGACAAGCTCGGGAGCTCGCCGTGGAATTTGAATCTGCTCTCGAGGAAGAATATCTTGGCAAGGAATTGATGGATTATCTGAGATCAGGGCTTTTTTCATCTGATCCTGCCAAAGAAATTATCTTGACCCGTCTATGTGGTGGAATCTATAGATACATTGCTCAAAACATAAGATCCCGCAGCTTGAGATGTCCTGATGAGCATATTCCATGGCATTTTGCGGAGTCTATCCTGAATCTGGTGAAGCAGGATAAGAAATTACGCAAAATATGGAAGGACTCAATGGGGAAAAAATTCGATGTCGAACCATTCAAGAACACCCGAAAGGGTGGTTATTTCTTCTGATGCAATGGAAACTCTGAATCTAACAATGCCCACATCATGGTCTGAGCTCACACAGCCACAGCTCCGCAGTGTCTTTGTCTTCATGGTGCGCTATGCCAGCCTCCCTGATTCATGGTGGAATGTGGCGACATCCTATATTATCCGCTGGTGCGGCATGAAAATGGTGTCCCCCTATGGGCGAAACTGGCTCATACGTGCAAAGGGGAAAGAATATGTGATGGACTCTGCGGAATTCACACAGGCTTGTCGCACGATGGAATGGCTGAAGGATATCCCTGATACCCCGGTCAGGCTCGATCGTGTAGACGGTGCTGAAGCAATGGCTCCAGATCCTACATACGATCTCACTCTCGAGCAGTGGCTTGCCTGCGACAATCTCTACCAAGGCTATCAATTCACGCAAGATCCGGCACTGCTCCGCTCGATGGCCGCAATACTCTACCGCAAGGAGGATATCCAGCTCCTTCCCTCTGAAGAAATAAGCATTTTCTATTGGTGGGCTTCTGTCAAGCAGATGGTGTCATCGATGTTTCCGCATTTCTTCCAACCGGCACCGGTCGCAGATCAGGATATCCCCGATGCCGAGACTGTGCGCCGTTCTGTCGACGCACAGATCCGGGCTCTTACCAAGGGCGACATCACAAAGGAGGAGCAGATTCTGTCGATGCCTGCAATCAGAGCCCTCACGGAACTCGATGCCCAGGCGAAGGAATATCAGGACCTCAATAAAAAATACCCCTCAAAGCAATGATGACAGATTTCAACTGGGACGCGCAATCCTTTTTCAGACGGCTTACGGAGGCCAACAAGTTCGCCCATGAGCACGGCTTTGTGTTCCATCCCGTCTCCGGACTGGAGGGCTTCCATGGAGCTCTGACCGATATGCTCAAGACAAAGGCTTTTGTATGTGTATCCGATACCTCAGACGGCGGTATCGAACTTGAGAACACATCTCATACGAGCCGCATCAAGACGGTATTCATGGCATACCGACATAAAGCTTTTGACGAGTCTCAACGCAATAATGCCATGGCAAAGATGCGTGAGCTGTTCCGTCAGTTTCTGTCGGTGCTCATTCAGGAAAAAACACGGATTGAGGAAGATGACATCTATCTCGATTCCCGTATAGCTTTCAAGGAGATCGAGCAGTATTTTTATACTGATGCCGCCTGTGCCTTCTTTCAGCTCCGTATCGATACATTTACCAATCTCGAATATAAGGAAGACGAATGGATCACTCCGCCACTGACGCAATAGAGCAACGACGAAAATTCGTGGAAGGCTGGAACAATACCATGGTGGATATATGGCAAGAGCGAATTCATAAGCTCCACGTCGAAGACACCAAAGAATTGTATCATTCTCCGTCTGCCCTGAAGATCAGGACAGATGCCGACGGGCGGTTTCTTGACTTCGACCTTTCCCATGAGTTCCTGGAGTATGGGCTTTGGCAGGATATGGGCACCGGCCGAAATACAGCCATCGGCAATACCCATAAGAAAGATAAGGACGGTTGGACCAACAAGCGTGAACCCCGCCGTTGGTTCTCCACAAAATATTATGCATCCACCATGCGTCTCAAGGAATTTATGGCAGAATCTATCGGCAAGGAGTTTATTGGTATGTTCGCGAAGCTCGAAGCTGAAGACTACCGTAAGCAGACCGAATACTACAAAAGCAAGGGTCTCTCATGATTCTGTCTTTTTCCTGTTTAGGAATCACTACTAACTTTGAAAAAATTTTAAAAGGCTTATGTCAGACATCTCCGGCTTACTTTATAAAATCGCTTCTCTCAAGGCGAGTGTTTTGAAAGATTCTATTTCTCCGGTTCTTCTCGGGTCAATCCTTGAGGAAATGCTGGGTTATGTTGATCCTTCCACATCGTCAGGAGATATTCCAGATATAGTCGTGGGAGTCTCTTCACTTAAGGATCTTGACGACGTATCGCTTTCTTCCCTGTCAAATGGACAAGCCTTGGTCTTTACAGGCTCCAAATGGGAGAACCGTACTATATCGCAAGGTCTTGATGAATCCTCCCTTGCCTCCTACCTTTCTTCACACCACTATGCTCTGATATCAGACATTCCAGATCTGACAGGATATGCCACATTGGATGACATACCCTCCTTGTCAGGATATGCCACCGAGCAATGGGTGTTGGGGAAAAAATACATCTCGCAGACAGATTTGACAGCAGCGTTAGCTGATAAGCTTGACGCATCAGTATTTACTGATTTCAAGCAGCTGTTTGACTCGATGTTCCGGCTTGAGCCTGACGGTAAGGGTGGGTCTCGCATAAAGGCGCTTTTCGGTTTGTATACTGACGAATTCCTATCGGCAAAAGGTCTTAATGATGATGATGACGACGAACTGTTCGTGTCTGCTTTATCTGACCTTTCCGATGTGCTGTTGTCCGGTCTCGCTGAAGGAGACGTCCTGGTATATAACGGATCCAAATGGGAAAACCGGACGATATCTCAAGGTCTTGATGAAGCCGCCCTGGGATCCTACCTTACCTTACACCACTATGCTCTGAAAACAGACATTCCAAGTCTGACGGGATATGCCACCCAGCAATGGGTGTTGGGGAAAAAATACATCTCGCAGTCAGATTTGACAGCAGCGTTAGCTGATAAGCTTGACGCATCAGTATTTACTGATTTCAAGCAGCTGTTTGACTCGATGTTCCGGCTTGAGCCTGACGGTAAGGGTGGGTCTCGCATAAAGGCGCTTTTCGGTTTGTATACTGACGAATTCCTATCGGCAAAAGGTCTTAATGATGATGATGACGACGAACTGTTCGTGTCTGCTTTATCTGACCTTTCCGATGTGCTGTTGTCCGGTCTTGCTGAAGGAGACGTCCTGGTATATAACGGATCCAAATGGGAAAATCGGACGATATCTCAAGGTCTTGATGAAACTGCGCTCGATTCCTACCTTTCAGTGCACAATTATGCGCTAAAATCAGACATCCCAAGTCTGACTGAATACGCTACCAGACAGTGGGTGCTCGCCAAGGAATATGCTTCGGCTTCAAATCTTACAGCCCACACGTCCGATAACTCAATCCATATAACTTCTGATGAACGTTCGCTCTGGAACAACACTGCATCTTCGCTTGCATCCATAATCGGGTCGGACGCTGACATGGTGCTCAACAAATGGGACGAGATTGTGGCATTCCTTTCCACATACACGGAAGCTGACACTCTTGCCGGACTCCTTTCAAACAAGGCTGACAAGTCTGTGCTTATAAATGCTGGCTCCGGACTGTCAGGTGGTGGATCGCTGTCCGCAGACGTCACTCTGGCTCTTGCATCCAGCGGGATTGCTGCAGGTACATATACTAAACTCACTGTTGATGTCTACGGACGTGCCACTGCCGGAGACACTCTGTCAGTACAGGATATTCCAGGTCTTCCTATTTCCAAGACATCTGGATTGCAGCTTGCTCTCGACAATAAGCTCAATTCTTCAATATTCTTTGAGTTTAAGCAACTGTTCGACTCGATGTTCCGGCTTGAACCCGACGGTAAGGGTGGGTCTCGCATAAAGGCGCTTTTCGGTTTGTATACTGACGAATTCCTATCGTCAAAAGGCCTCAATGATGATGACGATGATTTCGCCGGCAACATCGGAGACGTTCCCGGTCTGATGCTGTCCTGGCCTTCGGAAGATCCCGGAGAAGACACCACAGATGCTCTCGGTGCAAATCTCGGCTGGGACCTCAATGCCCGGGTGGCGGCTATGGAAAAATCTGCAGGAAAGACCGAGGGTGGCAACGTGCTCGCACACCGGTTTTCAGAGGACTTTGAGCAGGGGGTGAGACAGGCTCTGGCGTATGCCAAGACGAATGGTTTCTCCACTGTGGATGCATCATGGTATTCCGGTACACATACATGCGTTTCAAGGTTCATCATTGATTTTCCGGTTACTCTGAAGCTGGGAAATGTAACTGTCAAGATGCAGGATTCCATGTTTTTCCATATTAAGGCAAATAACGTCTGCATTATTGGCTGCAACCGCCAGACTGACCGAACTGTATATGATGGGAATGCCACTGAGCTGATGCTTCAAGGAATCTCGACTCAATGCAACGACGGTTATCACATTTATTCGCGAGGCAACAAGAACTGCCAATACCGCAATATGGTGCTTCGCGGCATTCAGACGTCTAACGGCAGGCAATGTAATAATACTCAATATCCGATCAACGGCACTGGCGGCATATTCATCGAAAAACCGAATCCCGGCACAGTCACATTCGGCAATACCACCAATGCCACCATTATAGAAAATCTCCTTATTGACGGCACCAAGGCCCACGGTATATATCTGGACACTCCAATCCTCTCGATGCTCCGGGATATACGTATCTCAAGCGCCGGAGGACATGGAATTTTCATATCCGGAGGTACTACAGTGACATTGGAAAGTGTCTATGTTGCGAGCGCAAGATATGCTGGATTCTGCCTTCAGGGCATTACATATTGCTCAGTGATTAACTCTGTTGCTGAAAATTGCGGTTGCGGATGGTGGCTACGATCTGTCAATAATGTCTCGCTGTTTTCTCCGGGTGTGGAGACGACATATAATCTCGGACTTAATCCTTGGTCAAATTCTCAGCCTATATCAAAAAGATATGGAGTCGCAGAAGATACTATCTCTGCAGAAGGTCAGCTTGTCAGGATTGTTGATGTTCCCGATGAAGAATGGCAGATGGGAAACCGCACCATCCATGCACGATCTCTTTTCTGCGGGTATGCATTCGTGGTCACCGGAGGAAGAAACATTGCTATACACACGCCTTACAGCATTTCTATTGCGAACGAGGTGGATCCGGCTAATCCTAAGCTCAATTTGGTCAAGAACCAGCTGTGCCCGATGTTAGTGCTTGGCAACTGCAGGGCTTTGCATATCAACAATGCCCTTTTCCAGGAACAGGCGGGATCTCCTATTCCGAATGCCATAAGGCATGAGATTGAAATCTCTCAGGATGCAACAGGTGTCGATCTTTCCTTCAACCCCTATGGCACTATCCTCAATTCTTATACATCTTTGACTCCTGTCACAGCCGACCAGTCGAAAACTGCTCCGGTGCTCTGCCTTTCAAATACATCGATGGTGCATTGCGGCAATAGATTTTACACGGATATCGTATATACAGGAAATGTCGAGATTATCGGTACCGCAAAAATTGGAGGTCAGATAATGACAGAGTCCGGAATTATTACGAAAGGTCCGATTGTGCAATACGATTCTGCAACACTTAGGATCACTTATAATGTCAACACTGAGTTAAGGGAGCTGGATTATACCTACGACGGCACTGAGATTAAGATTATTCCCAAGGCAACCTTTGCTCTCGAGGATGTCTCGGCTGACACTGAATTTACTCTCTACGTCGACGGCGTCGTTAGAAAGACTCAGTCCGGAAATGCGGAAATGTCGTTCAAGCTCACTTCCCCTGGGGAGCATAGCATAGTAATCAGCGCTTCCTGGGGCGACAAGAATACTCAATCTGACCCAATTGTATTCACTGTCAAAGAGCCCGAGAATTTACCTATCCGATTCGTTTCCACTACGATTCTTTCCGTGGATGACGCATCGGTTAGATTAAGGATATCCTATCAAGGATCTTATGTGGTGAAGGAGGCAGGAATCGCTTATTCAAGCACCAACCAATCTCCGACAACATCTCAGAATTCAAGAAAGCTTGATTCGGTCGATCAAATAGTAGCAGCAGCGGATGGATTGACTTATCACTACGATATTGATTTGCCCAGATCCAGCGCTTCCACCGTGCGGTATGTACGCGGTTACGTCCGTGCCACCGAGACTGCCGATGCATCATCTGCTTATGCTGTATATGACACGCAGGTTTATAAAGTCGTCGGCAGTCAGCTCACAGCTTTGTAGTTATTAAAATAATTTGAAAATGGGACACTTAAATGGAATAATAACCGGTCCGGTAAACGATAGCGACCTTGCCGTGGTTTTAGGAGTACGCCGTCGTAGATGGAAGTCTTTCTGCACATGCCCGTGGATAAACCCCTGGGCTATGTTCAAGCCAGTACCGCTCGCCAAGATTGAAGATCTCACCTTGGCTGACCGGCAGTCTGTCAATTTCGGCATTGCCTTAGGATATATGGCATCGGCAAAATCAGAGGCAGTCCTTATGACTGAGGAACTGCAGCCTGACTTGCCGGAGGCTCCAGCTTGGGCGTATGCTCCCCCGGTTCGCGGTCAGCATACATTCCGGATAAACGATTTTGTGAACAACGAGAATCCATCAGCTCCAGGCTATAACAGCCATGCTAAGCCTCCAATGAGCGGATTTAGCGACATAACCTTGTTCCAGTCCGAATTTGGTTCTGAAAGTAAGGTCTATTCCTTTAATTTCAAATGGGGCCCCGCCTCAAACCAAGGCGCAAACGACACGTCCGGTATCGAGATACCGATTACAATGCTTTGCAGCAATATTACCGACGGCAACTGGCGGTTGGGTCTACTGATATATTTCCCTGTCGGAAACGGCTTCGTTGTCGGCATTGCTTCATCGCCGGAGCCTATATCTGACACCGCGCAGCCCGGACAGATGATGATACGTCCCGGCGCCACTGGTAGATTGAGCCAGCTTTTCAATAAAGTTTACAGCGAAGGTTTAAAGGAGCTGGACGCCATTCCCATCCTTGCCTACCGGCTTAACAGGGCTTCAGGAGCATCCGGAAGCCAGGACAGATTTATGTTCGACGCCGATTCAAAGATCATCTCCATGCCTTTGGGCGAACGAATCAAGATCAAGCTGGCAAGCCGCTTTGCTGATGTTCATGTGACTTTCAATTCCATCACCATAAAATATCTTGACAAGCCAGGCAACAGTAAGGCCACATACACGCTCTCGCCAACCAATGCAGCTTCCGGGCAGCACATTACGCAGCTTGCACCTCCGTCGGCAACAAACTCCGTCAGATGCAGTATTGTTCTCGACTTCAACATGACCGGTCTTATGGCAAGTGGTGATTCCGTCCCTAAAAGTCTGATAAAGGTAGGCATCAGCAACATTTTTATCAACTCCCCAGAAATCACTCTTGAAAGGTATCTCGACTCTGAATGGACAGGGCTGGGCGCTATCGTTACCCTTGGTGGTCGCTACCGCCTGACTGCAACCGACATTCTTAATCCAAATTCCGATGACCGTTCCGCCCTTATGAATCTCATCGAGAATCTCCCACGACGTGCCACCTATTCTGTCGACAATGCCATTCGCCCATACATATCACTCGACAGTAACATATTCGCATCCGGCAATTATTTTTACCACCACGGATAATTTACTATTTTATTAACAATAAAAGACTATCTCTATGAATGAGAAAAAAGAAGCGCAGGCTGAAGCAGCCGCAAAAGTGAAAATGAACACAGGCAAGATTGTCGATGCCTACAATCTGCTCGACTCCAGATCCGATCAGATCACCGGACGTCCCGGGTTCAAGCTTTCAGTGCTCGATGCTGATGAAATATTTATCGTGCTCCGGGCTTTGTCTGTAATGGAGCCTATCGTGGACGCCTTCAATTCCTTCCGCGAAAAGGCAAAGCAGAATCTCAAGCCTAAACACTGGGACGACCTTTTGAATATGGCTCGAAAGGACCTGAGGGCTATGTCGAAAGAGGATAAGCACGACCTTAAGATCTTGGATATCCAGTACGCTGCCCTCGTTGAAGAGAGCTGCCGTCCCGAACGAGAGAAAGACTGGGAAATCGATTCTTACGAGCATCTGTCTGAGGAATCTTTCGGAATGCTTATCAAGGAAAATCTTCATCTCCTTGACGTTCACGACATCAGAATACTCCGTGAAGTCATAGGATAATATCAATTTGAAAATGTAATGAGGCTGTCAATCCGCGAGGGTCGGCAGCCTCTCTCTTTATCATTGCATATTCCGCAAATCACGAGGGAGGTGGGCGAGTGCCTTCCATAGGGCGGGCGTGGGGTCTTCCGACGGAAAGAGGGGAAAAATTTCCCCTCTTGACCCCTTTTTTATACTGATTTTTACGTTTTTACGATTTCTAACCTCTGGAAAATTGTAGAAAATCGTAGAAATCAACCCAATTTGGCTACGAAAACCCTACTGGTTTCCAATCTTTTACGACCCCTGAAAAATAGCCGTTTTTTGGTATTTTTTGTCTGTGTCAACTTTTTTATTTAAATTTGCAATCACCAAAATCGCTCCATTGTCCGAAAGGCTACGTTCGACCGTGGCTGATTATATGTAGGACAATGGAGCTTTGTTTTGGGGAACTGTATAATCATATCGTGAAATGATTATATATTTATTGCATATATCGCGAATTGTTTATATCTTTGCAGAGTCTTATAGAATCGTTGGCATTTGACTCTCTCAAGGATTTTCTTTTTTCATAATGATGAAAACACATAAAAAATTTCGATGTGAAATTTCCAACAATTTTATAAGACAACCCGATGGGGGGCGTCGGGAGACGCTCTCCATTATTTTTTATTAACTTATAAAACCCAATTGTTATGAAAACAGAAAACCGCCTATCGATAGGCAACATCAATGGAGTAGAAATCTACGCAGTCAAGGACGAAGAAGGTAAAGTGCTCGTCCCCGTCAAACCCATCTGCGATGCAATCGGGGTATCCTTCGAAGGACAGTACGAGAAGCTAAAGGTGCATCACATCTTATCGTCAACTGTTAGGCTCAGCCTAACAGTTGGAGCCGACGGAAAGGCGCGCGAGATGGTATGTCTTCCTCAAGAATTCATCTATGGATGGATATTCACCATCAATAAAACAAAAATCAAACTAAATCCCAAATTATGGACATCAAACCAACCATCCTGCGCTTAGGCAGCGTCCACGGCATCGAAATCGCCGCAGTCAAGAACGAAAACGGACAGCTCTACGTCCCAATTCGACCAATTTGCGAAGCACTCGGTATCCGCTTCGAACCACAATATTCAAAGATAAAGGAAGACGAGACTTTCTCTTCAACCGTTACGATAATCGTAATGGTTGGTGCAGACGGAAAGAACCGTGATATGGTATGTCTTCCAGTCAAGCACATCTGCGGATGGCTATACTCTATCAATCCCGGGAAAGTCGCTCCCGAAGCAAAAGAAAAAGTACTATCCTATCGAGAGGAAGTCAACGATATCCTTACCGGCTATTTCTTAGGAGGCTCTATCCGTCAGATTGAATCGAACCATGCCGAAATTAAGGCTCTCGAGGAAATCAACTCCCTCCTCACTCAAGAGCGCTCCATCAAAGGACAACTCAAGGAAGCCCGAGACCGCCTTGCTAAGATCCGAGCCTCCCGTCTCGATGACCAGCCATCCCTATTCGATTAATAAAATCCAACTGTCAAGATTATCTTGACAGTTGATTTTTTTTATCAAATCTCTTGCAAATCCCGATTCTTTTTCCTAATTTTGCAGTGCCAACTTAAACGAAGAACATTCTTCCCGAAGAGCCACGGTTATCGGCTCGAAAATATTTCGGGCATTTTTTATGCCCTTACATACACAGCTATACGGCTGTCATATCCTTACAATTTTTGCTCTTCGGAGAAAATCTTTGTTTAAGTTTGGCGACGGGATATGGCAGCCGTCTTTTTATTCTGCCAATAACGCCAAACTTAAACAAAGTATGAACGAATTTGACAAACAAAAGAACGCCCTGCGGCTCCAATTTAAGGCAGAGCAGCGCCAGATCACAAAGGATTGCCACAGAACAATCGGACGCATTAACACAGCCATCGGCCAGGTAAAGATTCTCGAAGCCCGCGAGGCTCTACGCGCTGAAAAGCAAAGGATATACGAGAATATGCGCCGTTCTCACGAGCTGAACAAGACCTGCTACTACCAGCAGCTCGATCTCATCGATGATGAAATTTCCCGATACCGCGAACGGCATCCGTCGAAAACACGTATCAGATCAATCTTGGCTAATCTATGCAAATCTTGCGAAGCCGACGGTCAGAATTCCCTTACCATCTCCTTCGGTGAAAATAAAACCGCTAAAATTTCTTTCGCATAAAATTGCGAAATTCAAAAATTATTGTTATTTTTGTGTACAGAATCATCTAAATCTCAACTCGCCATGATCTTTATCTATATTTTCATATACATTCCGGCAGCATTCGTGATATTTGTGGTGCTAAGGGGTATTTTCAGTAAGGAGCCCCCTCCTACGGATTTCACCCGCAAAAAACGACGCCGCAGGAGCTCACGCTCCAGTAAATGGCCATCCTTACCGTGGCTTATGTGGTTTGATGACAAGGACTGACTATTTGATGTATAAGATATAACATTTTTGGAATGTGGAGCTGCGTCACTAAGACGTGGCTCCATGTCTTTTATAGTATCAAGTCCTCGTAGTATATTCGCTCATAATTTAATTCTCTCTCCCATATTATGAGCAATATATCAGATACCGCTACCGTCACCCTGCAGATAAACGGTGCACAGGCGAAAAAAATCCTCGATGATATCAAGACTGACCTTGATAAGGCAAAGAAGAAAGTCGAAGATTTTCAGAATGCGAAGGCTTCTCCAAAAGATATCGAAAAAGCTAAGAAAAAGGTCTCGGAACTCCAGCGAAAATATGATGAATGTCGTTCCTCAATTGAGACTGTCAATGATGTGATGTCTAATCTCGACAAGGTTTCTCTCAAGACCCTTGATAAAAACCTAAAATCCCTTACAAAACAGTTCAAGAGTGCGGAGCAAGGTTCTGAAGCTTATGAGGAACTTGCCGGAAAGATCCGCATCGTAAAGGAGCAGATTGCATCAGTCAAAGATGAACTCAATGAGTCAACATCTATATTTGACAGATTTTTTAAATGGACATCGAAGATCTGGGCGACATACGAGATTGGATCTGATCTTATTTCTAACGCAATGTCAAAGATGCGTGAGTATGTGGATGCTTATGCAGGTATGGATCAGGAGATGGCTTCTGTCCGGAAGTATACCGGAATGACTTCCGATGAAGTCAAGATCCTGAACGATGAGTTCAAAAAAATGGACACTCGTACTTCCAGGGAAGAGCTTAATCGTCTCGCTCAGGATGCAGGTCGACTTGGCAAACAGTCTGTAGATGATGTGATGGGTTTCGTCCGAGCCGCTGATAAAATCAATGTGGCACTCGACGACCTTGGAGAAGGCGCCACCCTTACTCTCTCAAAGCTAACCGGTGTCTTCGGTGTTGAAGATAAATATGGCACAGAACAGTCGTTGTTGAAGGTGGGATCTGTGATTAACGAGCTTTCTCAAAATTGTTCTGCATCCGCTCCGTATTTGGCAAATTTTGCAGAACGAATGGCTGGTGTCGGTGCACAGGCTCATATGACTATTCCGCAGATTATGGGGTTCGGAGCTGTTCTTGATTCCAGCTCGCAGAAAGTGGAAGCTTCAGCCACTGCCATCTCTCAGGTCCTGGTCCGTCTCTATCAAGATCCGGCGAAATATGCCAAGGTGGCAGGTCTCAATGTTAAGGAATTTTCTGATCTACTACAAGAAGATGCCAACTCTGCCCTTATACTTTTCCTTGAGACTCTCAAAAAGGCCGGAGGTATGGATGTGCTCTCCCCGATGTTTAAGGATATGGGGGAGAATGGAAGCCGCGCCATCGCAGCCTTATCTGTACTTGCAGACAAGATTGATTTTGTGAAAGCACAGCAGGAAGCAGCTAATATTGCGTTTTTGGAAGGAACTTCCATCGGGGATGAATTTGCCGTGCAAAACAACACAGTGGCAGCCAGTCTGGACAAATTCAAAAAAACGGCCAATGAACTTAGAATAGAACTTGGGGAACGACTCTATCCTTTGGTATCTCATGCTTTGGATGCAAGTGGGTATATTATCGAGAAACTAAAAATAGCCCTAAGTTTTATGTCAGAACATAAAACTACCATCATCACATTGGCAGTTGCAATAACAGCTTATGTCTCTGTAATGAAATTACAAGATTTATGGCTTGATCGCGTTATAATAAAAAAGGATCTGGCAAAAAAGAAGGCTGATTTACTTGCAGCGTCTACAAAGGCCCTGTCTGGCGTCATCACTGCTGGCAAACTGGTAGTGGCTGCCTTAACTAATGCTTACCAGTACCTTGCCAATGGATTCCAAGTCACGACTGAAATGCAGGAACGATGGAAAAAGTCGATGGCTGCCATGAACTTTGCATCCTGGGCGACTCTTATCATTGGAATCGCTTCTGCAGTTTTCCTTTTGTATAAACGTCTGACAAAGCTTTCGGAGCAGGAAAAAATGCTTGATGATATTAGGAAGAAAGCAATAGGAAGCGCACAGGAAGAAATTACAAAGATAAACGCTCTTGTGGAAGCAGCTCAAGATGAAAACCGGGAACTTGAGGAACGTCAGCATCTGGTGGCAAAATTAAACTCAATAATCCCTAATTATAATGCACAGATTGATGAGACCACTGGTAAATACAAGGCAAGCACCGAAGCCCTCAAGGATTTCAATAAGCAACTTGTCCGTCAATATGAAATAGAGGGAGCACGTGAAAAGTTGAAAGAAATTGGTAAGGAAAAAGCTGAAGTCCGTTCCGAACTTTCTAAAACTACCAAAGCATACGAGGCAGCAAGACAAAGTGCCGAATCCGGAAACAATCATGCCTACACTTCCTCTTTTGGAATGGTAGGAAATACCTCGTTTGATAGTTCTGCGTCTCTAAAAATGCAGATGTTGTCACAACAGTCAGATCTTAAGGAAATAGAGAAACGTGAGGCTGCCCTACTCGCAGAGTATGGTGCCGAAATTAAGGAGCAAGTGATAAAGGAGGCGATTGATGAAATTGAACAAGATCCCACAAATCCGGATGTTTATCCAAATCGTAATCCAATACCTGACAACAATACCAATAATAGCTCATCGAAAGACCGTTTCGAGGAAGAGAAGAAATGGCGCGAACGTGCAGAAGCAGAAGCTCGCATTTCTTATACTCAAGGACTGTCAACTTATTCCGAATATCAACAGAAGTTAAATGATATCGCTATTGACTTTAACCAAAAACTTCTCGATCGATCAGATCTAAGTAGTGACGAACGTCTCAAGATTGAGGCTGATTTCTGGGAGGCGGCAAATAAATACATCGTATCCGGAAATAAATTCATTATTGATGAAGAAAACAGTTCTTATGAAGAAAGAATTTCAACGCTCAAGCAAAATCTCACTGATATTCTGAATAATGAAAACCTTTCGGCAGAAGAAAAAAAGAATGCAGAGAAAATCTATCAGGAAGCAGTCGAACTGGCAGAATTGGATCATCTTTCAAACCTCGTTAGAATATATGAAGAAGGTTCTGATGAAAAACTCAAGGCTCAGCAAAAACTTCAGGATGCGGAAATTGCAGCTGCCAAACGTCATCAGCAGGAAATGGAGGCTCTCGAGTCTGAGTTTGCACAAATCAAGAAAGAATATTTCGGGAATAACAAAGCTGAAGACAATGCTCTATACGACAAGCAGCTCGCAAATCTACGCATTGTCTACGAGCGTGAGCTGCAGGCTGCACAGGATAATGCATCGGAGAAACTCCGTATCGAGAAGGCATTTCTTGAGGCTCAGAAAGCCCTCCGAAAGATGTATAACCAGGACTCCGAAGCAGACACACGTTCCTCTATGCAGAAGGCCGTGGAATCTTCCGTAGAATGGTTGAATTCTGACGGTGGCAAGGCTCTGACCGGCACTCTCTCGACACTCACTTCCGGAATGTCTTCCATTTTCTCCGGACTCTCGACTATGATTCAAGCGGAACTGCAGATCCAGACAGCAGCCATCGAGTCCAGATATGACAAGGAGATTGCCTATGCTGAAGGAAATTCCTACCGCGTTGCTAAAGCTGAGAAGGAGAAGGAAGCGGCGATTGCCAAGGCTAAGAATGATGCCAACCGCAAGATGTTTGCGATGCAAGTCATTCAGGCAGTGGCTCAGACTGCTACCAACGCTCTGAACGCTTACGGTTCTGCAGCTGCAGTTCCTGTTGTCGGTTATATACTGGCACCTATAGCTGCCGCAATGGCTGTGGCTGCAGGTGCAGTTCAGATAGCAGCCATCAAGAAACAGCAGCAGGCATCCGAGACACAAGGTTACTCCAAGGGTGGTTTCACTCGCCCTGGTGCCGTCGACGAACCTGCCGGTATAGTCCACGCCGGAGAATGGGTGGCGAGTCAGAAGCTGCTTGCTTCCCCGGTGGCTCGGCCGATGATCGAGGCTCTTGATTACGCCCAGCGGACTAATACCATCGGCTCGCTCCGGAGCGAGGATGTGTCACGCTCCATCACTGCCCCACAGTCTATCTCAAGGATTGCCGATGGCTCCCCTTCAGCAGCTGTTGTGGCATCTGCAATGGCTCAATATTCCGGAGTCATTGACCGCCTTGCCAAACGTCTCGATGAACCGTTTGTCACTGTAAACACTGTCACCGGTGACGCCGGCATCAAACATGCCCAGGATGAATACACGAAACTAATGAATAATAAATCTCCAAAATCACGACGCAAAAATGCAAATAATTATTGACGGCAAGGAGGCTGTAATGAAGAAAGGCAGCTCATTCGATTTCATCTCTGAGAACCGACTTTTCTCCGGAAGCGACTCTTTCACTCTATCGATAACGTTTCCGCTCCGGGATTGTCTGCAGAACCTTGACATCTTCGGTAATGTCAACCGTTCGGAGCTCCCGGTAAATGACTATGTATTCGACTGCGAGATCCGTGACCGCTCCTTCAGCAGGTTTGGATCACTGACTATTGTCGAAATATCGGATGTCGAGATTAAGGCCCAGTTCCTCGAGGGAAGGGCAGAACAGAATTTCTCCAAGAAGTTAGATGAGACATATATCAATGAACTTGACCTGTGCAATCTGTTTTCTTTTGCCGGCAACGTCAATACGCCGGAAGAAGCATGGAATCCTTCTGTGACAAGTTATCGCGGAGTAGCGTTGCCTTGGGTGTCAGCTGATTCCGGAATTACACATAATTTTGCCAATTATAATGCAGTGACAGGTAAATATTCTTGGCACGATGGTGTTTCTAATATCACTTGGATGCCATACCTCCTGAACCTCACCAGATCTATTCTGTCAGCAGCAGGATATAGCTCCGACACCACGGAATGGGGATCCCATCCATATCTCGGGAAACTCGTTGTGTGCAACGTATTCCCATCAACTTGGGATATCGACAATTATGCTCGATGCCTCCCTCGCTGGACGGTGTCCGAATATTTGGAGAAACTCGAGCTGTTCCTGCGGGGGGAGTTCACCGTGGATCATCGCAAAAAACGAGTGTCTTTCCGATTCACTTCTTCAGTACTTGCCGACATACCTCCTGTTTGTCTGGATTCTGTGGTGGATGAGTTCTCATCGCAATTTTCTTCAGACGAGTCTTCATGTGAGTATCTGGAATCGAAGTGTTTTGCTTATAAAGATGCAAGTCATCAGATGTGGAACTATATGTCTTGCCCGTGGCTGCTCGAATCTGTCCCGGCTTCGCAGATTGTAGATCGCCCTAATCTTGGAAATATTGTACAGGATGTTATGGCGTACATAACAGGAGGCGTTCCTGATACTGAGGTTAATCTTTCGGTCCATTATTTTCATCAGATCTTCCATGCCACATCCACCGATGAATATTTCATGCTTCGTCTTGCAGGAAGAGAGTTGTCGGAAATTTATGGCTGGTATGAAAATATTTATGTCCTTCAACCTTTAAACGAGTTTGGCCCCTCTGAGGGCGATTCTGATGCTTCTGTTGACATCGAATTCGTGCCGGCATGTATTGACTTCACTGAATCCAAGTATGGAATGGCGGTCTTTGTAAACTTCGGTTCATATTCGGAAGATTATGAGGATAGTGATGACACAAAAAAATCGCAGATGCAGCGTATGATCGAAACGGGAAAGAAATCAGAGACCCCGGAATATTTCGATACTGTGACTGTAGCATACTATGATGGATCTTACGTCAAGGGTCAACTTCCGGTCCCCTTGGTGTCGAATATTGTAATTCATACTGAAAAATATCCGTCTCAAATTGCGCAGATTGTGGAACGTCTTGATTTTGATCTACGTCTGAAATCTTCGTTCAATTCTTCAACCAGCGCGTTTTACGAGATTGACCGGACCAGGAAGGTAACTTTTAAGTTCCTTGCCGACTATATCCCAAATACAAGGGCTCTCTTCTACATTCGAGGGCGTCGCTACATCTGCGAAAAGATAACTGCGACATTCTCCGAGGATGGAATGTCGCAGCTTCTCAAAGGGGAGTTCTGGCCGCTTCTCGACGACTAAAGCGCACCGTCAAGTTCCAGGATCTCCGGCACTGCCTTCTTATTCTCACCGATATAGATCTCTGTGATGGCGAGCGATGAATGCCTGGCTTGATCCTTGACGTTGATAGGGGCAGTGGTGTTATTCCGGAGCATCTGGGTGATGCCGGTATCCTTTAGTGAGTAGAATTTCCACTCTTTTTTTAGCTTGAGCTTCCGCGACACCTTCGCCCAGTGGTCGCGGAAGATCTTTGTGTCTATCGGCTCTCGCCCGGGACGGAGTTTGTCGCCAAACACATAGTAGCTCATGGGAGAGCTGAAGATACCGAGCTCAACCCCAAACAGTAGCACTTTTTTCGGCAGTGTCACAGCCTGTGTCCGCTTGTTTTTGCTTGCCGTTGCCCGGATGGTAATTGTACTTTCCTGTAGGTCAAAATCGGCTATGGTAAGCCGCGTCATCTCTACAGGCCGGATAAAGCAGTAATACAGGATCTGACACGCAAAGTGGAAATAAGGATCGTTTTTCTTGGTCCACTCCCCAATCTCCTTGATCTTGTCGATGGGAATGCACCCTCGCTCCTTGGCAAACAGACGCTTACTTATAGGACTTATCCCATCGGTCGGCTTGACGACGATCATGCCGCGCTCCAGCCACCACTGGGAGATCGTCCGGAGAAACGTCAGGTAATTATTGTAGGTCTGTGCCCCGTTGTTGCGCTCGATATAGATATAGTCCAGGAAATCGATGCACCAGCGTTTAGTGAACTGGAACATGTAGCGTATTCGCTCCTTTGGCTTCAGGATATTCTCAACGTAGTGACGTATTATCTTGATCTTTGATTTGTAGTCGTCATAGGTCTGTTTCCGGAAGAGTCCGCTCGTGTGCTGCTTCTGCACATGCTCCTCGTATCGATCAAGACTGTCCATGAACAAGGCTATATCATCCGGATCACAATCAATCCATGGATTCCAACCATCACTTAATAGATCTGTGAACCTGTTGATAGCCTCTTTCGCATATTGTTTACGATTTCTCGATCCGTTAATATGATTTACCTTAACTCGTTTACGGTGCATCTTTCCGGCAGACGGATCATAGGCGTAAAATTCGATGTAGCATCCTGCCTTGTTGGTTCTGTACTGTGGTGGTGTGTAAGCCAGACATTTGGCCACGCCGTTCTTCTTCACCGGGAATAGATCCCGTTCATCATTTTTTCGCGTGAAGTTTTCGTTAGTGCGCATTTTTTTTGGCATTATTGGGAATAATGCCGGGTTGCACTTAAAATAACTGTCTGCGGTCACGTCCCATACGTGTCCCGCCTTAAAACCGTTAAAACGATGCAACTCTTTGAGTAACATCGTTTTAAATCGAGTTTTGTCGGGGTGAGGCGACTCGAACGCCCGACCTCTACGTCCCGAACGTAGCGCGCTAACCAACTGTGCTACACCCCGAGTGCAATTTCATAGTGACGGTTGCCACTCAATTGCGAGTGCAAAATTAATCCTTTTTTTTAGAATATCCAAATTTTTCAACAAAAAACATGTCAGCAATCGAAAGAAGAACTGCACAAATGTTCTCGTCAACCAATTATTCTCCTAAATACAACGGATAAAGCTTAGCAATAAAATGAGGCCATGACAGTTCTGATTCGAATCGTGCGCGGGCTGCCCTTCCTATTTCCTTACGTATTTCCGCCGACAATGCCAACCTTTTCATTTCCCAGGAAAGCAATTCAGGTTTACGGGGAGCAACAAGGATACCGTCTACGCCATTTGTGATATACTCAGGTTGAGCTCCGTTATTGGTGCAGATTATTGGCCGTCCCTCCTTCATAAATTCAATATTCGACATTCCGAATGCCTCCGGAGCAGAAGATGGCAGCACTCCAAAATGCGACATTCTTATGAATTGCTCCGTATTTTCCTTATGCCGTGGCCAATCAATCATGTGCATCACACCCGCTGTCAATGCTTTCCTCCGAAGCGAATCCACATAATCCGGATGGCCCGTTCCAACAAGACGAACCCTGAGCTTGATTCCTTTTAATATCGAGAGAGCATCTATGATGTCTTCAAGTCCCTTATCAGGAGCAAGCCTGCCAAGATACATAGCCGTCACCGACCCTTTCGGCGGCTCTTCCGCTACCGGTTCGAGATCTATATTTATACTGTTGTGAATCACATGTGATGCGATCTCATCTTCTGAGTACCTGCCTTTCCAATGCCAACCTGACAGAAACTTCTCTTTCGCAATCTCCGACACAAATATCAGAGCATCTACGTTTCGATAGACAAATCTATGAAATGGAGTTCTGCCGGCCCTTCTCACATAATGACGTGTCAGAATCACACGAACTTCATCTCTCCCTAATAGCCGGCGCGCTGTAAGAGCTGCAAAAGCATCGCGAGTATCGTGGCAATGAATTGCAGTCGGACCTTGATCTTCATTGAGTACATCACATATCCCTTTCACTGCATGGTAGGAAAGAAATCCTCCCAAAGGGGCAAATCTCACGGGGATATCATGATGTCGGAACACATCATCTACAGCACGAGCATCGCGCGTAATGGCAAGCACGTCATCTCCATTATCCCGGCAATGGCGACAAATGTCGAGCGCATATCTCTCGACTCCCGACCACATTACGGAAGAAAGGACATGAATGATCCTCATCTATGGGTTCAATTGCGGGCAGCGAGCATCACCGACAAGTCTACAGAAGGAAGACCGGTATATGAACCAACGAGTTTATCGACAAGCTTGCCATGATAGGTCACTATGCCTTGTTGCACACCTTCATTGGTAGTGATCATGCTGTCAAAATTGTCTTTCAGACGCAATTCGTCAATAAAATTCACCATCACATTGCTTAGCGCCATAGCTACCGTTCGTGGTACTGATACTGAAGGATGAGACTCTTTAAAATCAAGCACATAAGCACTGTCCTTCATAACGGCAGAAAGATTCTTCGGGAATTCAAACGGACGGGTGGTAGTGCCTAAAAGTATCACATCGGCTGTTTTAACCTTATTATACAGCACACGTGGATGAATCATTATGGTCTGGATCTGAGGGCCGCATATATCTCTCGCCACTGCAAGCATCGACACATCATTGTTGATGACAGTTACCTGTGCACCCATGTTAAGAGCAGCCTTGGCGGCTGAGTAGACATCCGTACCGTCTCCAATTATCAAGACTTCACAAGGATTGATACCGGCTACACTTGCAAGCAGCACACCTTTGCCTCCTCCTAAATACGAAAGATTCTCCTGTGCATACATAATCGCAGCACGGCCGTCGATTTCGTCAATGATGTCGGCAAAAATCGGAGTGTCGTTGTGACTATACATATTGTCAAGACAGCCCATGGTTATATTCATCTCAAGAAGAGCCTTGATCGATTCCTTTTCGATAAGCCCCGACGCCATTGTGCAAAGCAGTGAGCTCCCCGGCTTCATAAGCCTTATATCGGAAGGTCGAAGAGGTGTGAACGACAGCACCATTGATGCAGCAAGAGCCTCTTCTCGCGTCACAATCTTCACGCCATATTCAGCATAAGCATCATCACTGAAAGAAATATCGACACCGGCTCCTTCTTCCATTGCCAACTTTAATCCCGAAGAAGTCAGCAATCCGCACGCCTCAGGCGTAAGAAAGATTCTGGTTTCGTCTGTGTCAGGATAGTTGGCAAGCATAGCTATGTCAATGCCCTCACCATCGCCCAACAAATTAGCCTGCATCAGCAACGGCTCAATCTCCAATGTATGTGTTTCTTTCTGAATTGCTTCTTTCTTCATGACTCTTGTAATTTTAATTTCAGAAAAATACGGCTTCCCGAAGTGCTGTCATATACTCTTCTTGTCAATTCCGCATTGGCAAAATTAACAAATTAATCGTATTAATCCAAATTGTCAATATGATTTTTCACAAAGTTCTCCACAGTGTCGGCAATCTGGGCTTTATTTTCAAGTCGATCTCCGGAAATTGAAATTTTAGCCTTGTTGTAGAAGGGAGCCCTCACTGCCATGTGCTCTCTAAGGGTGCTTATTATTTCGTCGCGCGATTTTCCGGCCATCAACGGTCTCTTATTGCCGGCGTCAATTATCCGGTCGGCAATGACGTCTTCCGATGCATTAAGACAAACTGTCAAGCCTTTTGAATTCATATAATCCATGTTGTCGCCGAAACAAGGAGTTCCTCCTCCACATGAAATTATAACATCCGACATCTCCCCCACCTCGCGGAGCATAGCCCCTTCAATTCTACGGAACTCTGCCTCTCCTTTGGTGGCGAAGATATCTCTTATTGTGGAATGAAACCTCTGCTCTATATAAAAGTCAAGGTCAATGTGCTGCATGCCGGCACGTCTCGCCAGTGCATGTCCGAAAGTCGTCTTTCCAGACGCCATGTATCCTATAATAAACAATGTCATATTCTTTATTCCATTTGATAGGGTAAATGATCTAAGAGCCCATCTCATAAGATTTAGCCTCAGGCAGCTCGATGCGGAAAGTCGTTCCTATCCCTATTTCCGAGTCTTTCACGAAAATACGCCCATCATGATACTCTTCAATTATCCTTTTCACCAGCGTCAGTCCAAGTCCCCAACCTCTTGCCTTGGTGGTATAGCCCGGTCGGAAAACTTTATTGAAATTTTTTCGTGCTATTCCCTTGCCGGTGTCCCGGACTTCAACCCATATACAGTCTTTACCACGTCCGGTGGAAAAATGAATCTCTCCTACTCCGGACATCGCATCCACTGCATTCTTTGTAAGGTTCTCCATAACCCACTCAAAAAGACTCGATGACACCATCACTCCATAGTCGTCTTCACCGAAGTGGAAATTCAACGATACCTTCCCGGATATACGGCCTCTCATATATTCAAGAGATGATTCAATCGTCTGGTTGATATATTCAAGCTCAAGATTCGGACGAGATCCTATTTTTGAGAATCGTTCCGCTATCTTCGATAATCGCCTTACATCCTTGTCAATCTCTGATGTAACGTCACTGTCTGTTCCGGAAGCTTCAAGATACTGGCTCCAAGCCATGAGCGACGAGATTGGGGTGCCAAGCTGATGTGCAGTCTCTTTTGACAGTCCTACCCACACCTTGTTTTGCTCCGCTTTCTTTGTGTAGACAACAGCCGAATAAATTATAAGCACAAGCACTATCATAACAGCCAACACCACGTAAGGATAAAGGCTTAGGCTGCGGAGCAGAATCGAATCTTCGTAGAATATATATTGGTTTATCCCGGAATATGCCTCTACCCTGATGAAATGAGGGTTCTCCTTGACCATCCTGTCTAAATCCCTATTGCCGGCAACCCTGTTGAGTCTGTTGCGGAGATATTTCTGATTCTTTTCAGAAAGATCAGAAAAAACAACGTGCTCCCCGTCTGCAATGCGGTCGGGAAGCTCGTAGTTTCGATATTCCAGGATGTTCTTATCGGCATCGATAACCATCACCGGTATGGAGTTGTTTTGCGCAATGATGTTTAGAAGAAACTCAAAATCCGCATTCTCATCTGATTGCGCCATCTTTTCCGTAGCTGATGCCCATATATTCATTCTTTCCCTCTCCTGAGCAGACAACTGCTTTACAAGATTTGTGGAAATGATGAGAAATATGATCACCGCAATGGTGGAGCACACCAAAAAGATGGTTTTACCGTATTTGTCAGATATTACGGAGAGTTTCATCATGACTTAAGAATCAGATAAACTTGATTCTTGCCTTTTTTGTCACGCGGCAGGTGTTCTCAGAGAAAACCGCCTCACCGGGCTGCAAGGTGACAATCTCATTGGCGATATCTGCATCTTCGGGATTCTCTATAACACAACCTCCGGCCAACCATTGATCAACGTTTTCAAGAAGGCGGTCGAGGATCTTGGCATCATTTACAACCCTAAACTGTCCATGATGTCCGTCAGGTATATCCATGATGAATACTGAAGAGTCAGTATTCAAAGAACGGGAAGCCTTGACAAAAAGACCGCGCTGGTTCACGAAACCGAGATAAACCAAAGGAGGAAGACCGCCTTGTCTCGCAGGAGCTGGCTGAGGTTTTTCTGCTGCAGGGGCAGGGGCAGGGGCAGGAGCGGCTGCCTGAACAGGACGCGGCTGCACCGGTTCCGGCCGACGCGTCTGGTTAGAGGCAAGTTCCCTCCGTGCCATGTCTAATTCTCGCCGTATTGCAGTGTTTTCGTTTCGTGCAGCTTCAAGTTCTGATTCCAAAGACTCGCATTTAGATTTCAACTGCTTGATCTCACTATTCTTTGAAGTCAGTGAACTTGCATATTGATCGCGCATCTTTTGGAGTTCCTCTTTTGCAGCACGTTTTGTCTCCCTGATTTCTTTCTCGCTTGCCTTATGGTCTGAAAGGTTGGCCCCGGTCTCTTTCATGCTTTTGGAAGCATATACCACCAACCAGATGACTCCGGCAACCAGAAGCACAAGTATGACAATATACAAAGTGGTATTGCTCGATTTGCGAGGTTGTTCCTCCACCACACCGGCATCTGCCTGCGCCTGAGCAACTACCTCGGCAGTCTCTGCATCAATTTTTTCAGCTTCTGTTGTCTCCTGAACTTCTACAGCCTGACTCTGACTTTCCGCCGGAGCAGGAGTAGCTGCATTTGCAGTTGAGGGAGCCGCTTCTGGTTCAGCTTTTGCACTCTCCGCACTGCTTGTCTGGGCGGCAGCAGCCGGGGCACCAACATTTATCTTCTTGAGATTCTTGGCAAGGATTCCAAGACATTTCTTACCGTCTTCCTTCAAGCCGGACGATTTGAAGAAAGTAGAGCTCCAATACTGCACAAGTTTATCCTTATCCCATGAAGCATAGTCTTTGGGAACAGCCACGGCATTGAAGCTCTTGAGATTTTCCTTCTCCTTAGACTTAAGCGAATTAGTAAGCTCCGTCATCGATGAAGGATTAAGTTTGTCAAGATAATCAGAACCGTTGTTGGCATAGCGTAGATAATGCTTTGCAGCAATTGTCTTTGCCTGCTCCATTTCCTTGTCGGTAACGGCAAAAGAAGGGATAGCGGTGACCAAGGCCACCGCTATAATAATTATTTTGAAAAGATATTTCATCAGCGGTTATTCTTCGGCTTCTTTCATGTTGTGGAAGACGTTCTGCACATCGTCGTCATCCTCGAAGCGGTCAAGAAGCTTTTCGATACTCTCACGCTGTTCCGGAGTGACTTCCTTGTAGTCGGTGGGGATTCTCTCGAATTCAGCACTTATGATTTCCATTCCTGCGCATTCGAGAAATTTCTGAATGTTGTTGAATTGGTCGAAAGCACCATAAACGAGCCATTCCTCATCTTCTGCCTCCAGTTCTGCATCAAGATCCATCAGCTCAAGTTCAAAATCTTCAAGACTTGTCTCAGGATTAGGCTTGATATGGAACACGCTCTTGTGGTCGAAAAGGAATGAAAGTGAGCCTTGGGTGCCAAGTGAGCCGCCATGCTTAGTGAAGTAGCTTCTTACGTTTGCAACCGTGCGCTGGTTGTTGTCGGTTGCAGTCTCCACTACAATTGCAATACCGAAGGGGCCGTATCCTTCATATACAATCTCCTTATAGTCGGAAGCATCCTTGTCGGTTGCTTTCTTGATAGCACGCTCTATAGTATCCTTGGGCATGTTGGCTGCTTTTGCATTGTGCATGAGCATACGCAGACGTGGATTCATGTCGGGATCCGGGCCACCTGCCTTTACAGCGATTGTAATTTCCTTTCCAATGCGGGTAAATGTTCTTGACATATTGCCCCAGCGTTTGAGCTTACGGGCTTTACGGAATTCAAATGCTCTTCCCATATTTTATATTAGTTTTCAGTTTTCTATTTTTCAGTTTGGTTGGTAATTATCTGAGCGATGCACAAAGCTGCTGCTGAAGCGACTTTATGATCTTATCCATCACTGCATCGATCTGTTTGTCTTTAAGAGTATTCTCAGCGTCCTGGAGCGTGAATGCAACGGCATACGATTTCTTTCCTTCCGGTAGGTTCTTGCCTTCATACACATCGAAAAGCCATATATCCCTGAGAAGTTTTCCACCTGCCTTACGGGCACAAGACTCGATGGCGGCAAAGCTCGTAGAAGTATCAAGCAGCAACGCAAGGTCTCTGCGCACCGGCTGGGTCTTTTCAAGTGGTGAATACTGAGTCTCGAACTTAGCAGACAGTTTGCACAGATAGTTCCAGTTGATGGAGGCATAGCATACCTCCTGATCAATGTCAAGCATCTTCAGAGTCTTTCTGCTCAATATGCCTACCGTGGCAAGTCTCTTTCCGCTCTTATGGTCAATATCAAGCTTGGCACTGAAAGTCTCGTCGGAAGTCTGCGTCATCTTTAAGCCTGACACAGCAACGCCTGCCTTGGTGAAGATATTGATTACGGTTGCCTTAAGGTCGAAGATTGTTGCCTCAAGAGCCTGTCGGTTCCAAGAAGCTTTTTGAAGGTTTCCTGTCATCCACAGCGCAAGTTCTGCATGCTCCGAGTATTGTGCAAGAGGTCTTTCGTCGGTCTTTTCCTTCGAAGGATCAAAAGAGTAGACATTTCCGAACTCATAGAACTTCAGGTCTGTAGCCTTACGGTTGACGTTGTGCGCGATGCTTTCAAGTCCGCCAAAGAGCAAGGTCTGGCGCATGACGCCCAAATCGTTGCTAAGTGGATTCATCACCTTGACCGAATTCTCAAGTGGGAACTCCGAATTACCGTCATAGTATTTCACTGCAGACAGGGAATTGTTCATAATCTCGCGGAAGCCCTGACCGGTAAGGTCATTGCTTATTACTTGCTGAAGTGCGTAAGCCTCGTCAACGGCTGTCCGTTTTGAGAGATTTGCATGCATCTCTGTTCCGAATTCCACATTATTATAACCATAGATGCGGAGAATCTCCTCTACAACATCGCACGGGCGGGTCACATCCACACGATAAGTAGGAACCTTTATGCTAAGCACATCCAAGATCTCTGTCTCCTTAACCTCGAATTCGAGTGCACGCAGAATGCCGATTATGACTTTTCGAGGGATGACCTTGCCGATAAGATTGCAGCAATATTTCAGGGAGAAGTCCATCTCTACCGGCTTCACAGGTTCCGGATAAAAGTCTACCACATCTCCACATATTTCGCCTCCGGCAATCTCACGTATCAGCACAGCAGCAAGTTTGGCGGCATATTCGCACATATTTGGATCAGTACCGCGTTCATAACGGAAGGAAGCGTCAGTGCTCAGTCCGTGGCGGCGTGCGGTGCGACGTATTGAAGTCGGGTTAAAATATGCACTCTCGATAAATACATCTGTTGTCGCTTCCGTAACTCCGGAGTCAAGTCCGCCGAATACCCCTGCGATACACATAGGTTTCTCGGTATCACATATCATGAGATCCTTCTCATCAAGAGTATGCTCCACTTCGTCAAGAGTAGTGAACTTTGTTCCGGAGGCACAAGTGCGGACCACTATCTTTTCTCCCGCCACTTTTGACAAGTCGAAGCAGTGGAGTGGCTGACCGATTCCGAGCAATACGAAATTTGTAATATCCACAATAGAATTTATAGGACGCTGACCGGCAGCCACGAGCAAATTCTTCAGCCATTCCGGAGACTCGCCAACCTTTACGCCACGGATCGTGACACCACAATAACGCGGACATAGCTTAGCGTCGTCAACCTGCACTGAGACAGCACCATCTTTTCTATCAACGGAGAATGATGATATATCAGGGACACTGATCTCCGGCATCTCAACATTCGCCTCATTCCCGTTCTCGAGAATCTGAGCCCATTGGTACGCCTTCAGGTCGCGCGCACAGCCGTAGTGACTTGCAGCATCCACCCGATTGGGTGTAAGCTCCACCTCAAGCCTATAGTCGCTTTCCACATTAAAGTATGAAGCAGCCTCTGTGCCAACCGGAACATCATCAGGAAGCACCATGATTCCGGAATGGTCATGGCCAAGTCCTATCTCATCTTCTGCACATATCATGCCGTGAGATTCCACTCCGCGCAGTTTTCCTTTCTTTATTGTGATTTCCTTATCACCATCATAGAGTACAGTGCCTATAGTCGCCACCACTACAGTCTGACCCGCAGCTACATTAGGCGCACCGCACACAATCTGGAGCGGAGCATCACCACCAACGTCAACTGTGGTGACATGCATGTGGTCTGAATCAGGGTGAGGCTCGCATGTGAGCACTTTGCCTATTTTCAGTCCGCGGAGTCCCCCGCGGATAGACTCAACCTCTTCTATCTGGTCACATTCCAGACCGGTTGATGTGAAGGCAGCCGCCAGCTGCTTAGGCGACTCAGAAAAATCGATATAGCGTTTAAGCCACTTGTATGATATATCCATAAAAGGTGTTGTTATCTTATGTTTTGAAATAGGAAAACAGACTTGGGAAACCCTATTTCCGCTTTCAACTTGCAAAAGTACAAAATAATCGGCTAATATGCAAATTGAAATTCCAGTCTTTCTTTCAGAGCTCACGGCTGATATAAAGAAAATTTAAATTATATGTGATTTATCAAAAAAATTATGTATTTTTGCGTTACGAAAAACCAAAAAATTAATAACATGAAGAGAATCTTATCTGCGTTCGGGATAATTGGAGCGCTTATCTTTTCCGGTTGCGGCGGAAAAGGAACTGCTAAGGAAAATGACGGAGAGGAGCGAGACTCCACTTTCACGAATGTGAAGCACCCGGAATGGAGCCGCAATGCGGTCATTTATGAAGTTAATTTCAGGCAATATAGCGATGACGGAAAGGTGACATCTTTTGCCGAGCAACTTCCACGGCTGAAAGACCTGGGAGTTGATATTCTTTGGATGATGCCGGTGCATCCAATCAGCAAACAAGATCGTAAAGGCACCTTAGGCAGCTACTATGCGGTGGCCGACTACACAGCTTTCAATCCTGAATTCGGCACGATCGATGAATTTAAGGAAACTGTGAAGAAAGCTCATGACCAAGGGATGAAGGTTATCCTCGACTGGGTGCCTAATCACTCGGGCCGCGACAACAAGTGGGTGACCGAACATCCCGACTGGTATGAGAAAGATTCACTCGGCAACATGAAGGGTGTATATGACTGGACAGACGTGTATGTTTTCGATTATTCAAACCCCGAGATGCGCAAGGGGATGATTGATGCAATGAAATTCTGGCTCACCGAAGTTGGGGTTGACGGATTCCGTTGCGACGTTGCGATGGAAGTGCCTACCGATTTCTGGGATGAGGCCCGTCCGCAGCTTGAAGCAGCAAAGCCCGATCTGTTCATGCTTGCCGAGGCAAGTGTGCCTGAGCTTCAGGAAAATGGTTTCGACATGGGTTACAACTGGCCTATGAAAGATCTCTTCAGTGAGATTGCGGCAACTTCAGGACAATATTCTTTCAAAGGCAAAGACGGCAAGGTCAAGGAATTCCCGGAGAAACATGCGACTGCAATCTACGACCTCCTCTCCGAACAGGCAACCGACTATCCAAAAGACACATATCTCATGAATATGGTCACAAACCACGACCTGAATTCTTGGGAAGGCACAGAATTTGACCGCCTGGGCAATCTGACAAATGCTTTTGCAGTGCTTTCCTATACTCTCCCGGGTATGCCAATGATGTACACCGGCCAAGAGACCGGCATGAACCGGGCTTTCGAATTTTTCGAGAAAGACAAGGCTCCGCAATGGGAACCACGCAACGATTATTTCACATTCTATCAGAAACTGAACAATCTGAAGCACACCCAGCAGGCTCTTGCCGCCGGCATTGATGGAGGTGAGATCATTAGCTACGAGACAACCAGCCCGGACCTACTTATCTTCTCGAGAGAGAAAGATGCGTCAAAAGTTTTGGTGATGGTGAATCTTGGAAACGAAGAAAAAGCTGTAGAACTATTAGGCGACAAACCTAATGTGGGCGGCATGAAGGATTATTTCCGCGATGAACCGGCTGACATTCCGGCATCACTTGAGGCAGGAGAATACCTGGTATTTGTCAAAAACGATTGATTAATGATCAACCATTACGAAAAAAAGCCTCAGAATCTGAGGCTTTTTTCATTTTGTTTTCCGAATTTAGACGTCGAGCCCGAAGGCCTCGCGTATTGCAGGAACAGAGTCGAGTTTTTCCCAGGAGAATAGCTCGACCTCGCGTTCTATGGGTTTGGCATCGTAGCCGGACTTGAAGACTTTCTTCACCGTCTTTGGTTGGCGTCCCATGTGTCCGTAGGCAGCTGTCTCCAAGTAGATAGGTTCTCTAAGGCCGAAACGCTTCTCAATAGCAAGAGGCCGCATGTCGAAAAGTCCTTTCACCACATCTGCAATCTGAGCATCAGTCATGTTGACGTTGGCGCGTCCGTAAGTGTTGACACAGAAACTCACAGGACTTGCCTCACCTATGGCATAGGCAACCTGCACCAGCACTTCATCCGCTACCCCGGCAGCCACAAGATTCTTGGCGATGTGACGGCAAGCGTAGGCAGCCGAACGGTCAACCTTTGAGGGATCCTTACCCGAGAATGCACCGCCACCATGGGCACCCCGACCGCCATAGGTATCCACTATTATCTTTCGTCCGGTGAGCCCGGCGTCGGCATGTGGACCGCCGAGCACGAACTTGCCGGTTGGATTCACATGAAGGATGTAGCGGTCGTCAAAAAGTGCACGAACTTTTTCAGGAAGTTTGGCAAGCACTCTTGGAATCAGCACTTCCCTCACATCTTTCCTAATAACCTCGAGCATCTTTCTTTCTGCCACTTTAGCAGCCTCAGGGGTATCTTCAAGAGGGGTGATAAACTCGTCATGCTGTGTTGAGATAACGATGGTGTTTACGTGCAAAGGCTTTCCATTATCGTCATATTCCACTGTCACCTGGCTTTTAGCATCCGGACGGAGATATGTCACGAGCTTACCTTTTCTATAATATGTCATTTCCTTACCTTCACGACGGATATCAGCAAGTTCGCTGACAAACTTATGGGCGAGGTCAAGAGTCAGAGGCATGAAGTTGTCGGTTTCGTTGACAGCATAACCAAACATCATGCCCTGGTCGCCGGCACCCTGCGCCTCAGCTATCTCGCGGTTAACACCCTGAGCGATATCGGGACTTTGCTCATGAATAGCAGAGAGTATTCCGCAGCTGTCGCAATCAAAGCGGTATGCACCTCGATTGTAGCCGATTCGGTCAATGACATTGCGCACAACGGAATGAAGGTCGATATAAGCGTCTGATGAAACCTCTCCGGCAATGACTACCTGTCCTGTGGTGACAAGAGTCTCTATGCCGGTATGGCTTTTGGGATCGCGCACAAGAAACTCATCGAGCAACGCGTCTGAAATCTGATCAGCCACTTTGTCGGGATGGCCTTCAGATACTGATTCGGATGTGAATAAATAACTCATTTTATTTAAAGACAAATTATGAATTATAAATGATAAATTGGGCTTAGCGCCTAATATCCATTAATTTTTTATTACGTATCATGCATTAAGACCCCGTCTCATAAAGATTTTAAGAGCCCCGGGGCGGTTTTGGACGAGT
>CAYQXG010000013.1:0-43102 GCA_964421525.1 uncultured Sangeribacter sp.
AAGGCGACTGACTATTTTAAGTCGCTCTTCAAAATTGTGGCGTCTATACATAATGAACCCCAAAAGTTTTGTGTCTAACTTTTGGGGTGCACTTCATTTAGACTGAGGGATTTTTATTTTAAGCCATTATTGGGAATTGTTCATTTTCTATTTATTCGGCATTACTCCACCAACATGGTGGAGTTTTGTGTCGGAGAGTGCTATAGTCATATTTTTAATATTTGGATGCTTGATTAATAATCATTTTCTTATTTCCCATTTACGTTTTTAGAAGGACCTATCCAGACAATTTTGTTTGCTTTGAGCCATCGTTTGAGAGTTGAGGAAGAAACGCCTAACATCTGCGAAAGGGATGCTTTTGTAATTTGGGGGTTCATTCTGACTGCCTCTAACAATTTTTGAGGTCCATTTTGGGGTTTTTGAACCCCTATACCACTATTTTGGGGTTCATTTTCAATTTCCTGGTCATTTTTCTGGTCATTCTGGTTAGTTTTCTGGTCGGTTGGGGTAATTTCTTGGTCAGGCTTGTCCTTTTGCCGGCATTGTCACTTCAATAAATTTCGGTCCAGATTATCACTTTCCAACACGTTCATCTGGTGGATAGCAATTTGATTGAGCTTGATAAGTCGTTCGGATTGGGGCAATCCTTGCTCGATAAATACGGCATTGAGACTTTCCATATTGGAGAGACAGATGAGCTCGTTGATAGAGGCATAGTCGCGGATATTACCTTTCAAATCAGGGTTAGCCTCTCGCCATTGTTTCGCTGTCATGCCGAACATCGCCACATTCAACACGTCGGCTTCATTGGCATAAATGATACTTGCCTGTGCTTTTGTGACCTCTGCTGGAATAAGATTCTGCTTGATGGCATAGGTGTGGATTCGGTAGTTGATCTTCGACAACTCGCGTTTTGCCGACCATCCCAATGACTTTTGCTCCTCCTCTTTAAGTCGCTGATATTCTTTTACCAAAAGTAGTTGAAATTTTGGACTCAACCACATTCCAAAGTGATAGGCAATATCCCTATGTGCATAGGTTCCCCCATAACGTCCAGCCTTAGCTATTATTCCTTTAGCCTTTGTACGTTCAATCCATGCCTTTGTGGAGAGAACGAAATTATTGCTTCCAGCTGCATTTTTAATTGTATCGAATTCGGTACAATTAAAATCTGGATTGTATAGCATTTCCCATTCCCCGAGATATTCAATTGTACCTTTTAGACTTAGCCAACGGAAAATAATATGTTCTTGAAGCTGACTTTTAGCCATATCTGTCAACGAGATATAATCATCACCATCAACTCCAATTATTGTGATTGGTGTATTCTGAACTGTTATTTTTGCCATTTGGAATAATGAATGGTTATGGGGTTTAAGAATGCAAAGATAACACAAAAACATCAGAAAATCAAGAAGGTTCGTGATTTTCTCCTCAACCAATTTTTAATTTTTTCGCGCGCGCGATATTGATGAAGAATTATTTCTTTCTTTTGTATATTCTTTTATTGGGTCTAATTTGCGAACCAATCAGCGGTCAATTTAGCGGTAGCGCTAATCATTTTTCCACTGCAAAGATAGTCTGCAAACATCTCTCTTGCATAATATATGATTGACACTGAGCATTGCATTTTTTTAATACCACGCTATCTTTATTTTGACATTATCAATGAGAAATATCGTTCTTTGATAACTTAGTCCGTTTTACTGTTTATCCGGGCAAAATTACTAATAAAATCAACATCACAAGACGGAATCGTGATTTCTATTCAAGATTCCGTCGCTTGATATGTTTTGTTTGGTCAATACAAGCAGCTAAACCACAACCATATACTGTATGGCATTTTGAAGATAGAACGACGAAGATTTTTTTCATTGAAAGGCTGCATCATTGTAAGTGTAACATTGGGAATATAACCTGCGAGGAGGGCTGACACTTCCGATGAGGCGTGTCATACCGCATAGTCAATATATGCTGAGACAACCCCATGATGTGCCATAGCTGAAAAGAAAGATTTTCGAGCGATTATAAACATATAGTGACAAATCGAGTTTTAATATTATACACACATCCGACTGATATGAAAAGCGAGAATAATGATAATGCAAATGCCGAAAACACTGCTGCTGACAACAAGAGCAAGATAATCATCGGCAAGATAGTGAAGACAATTGTTCCAATAGGTGTCTCCGCCGCAATGATCGCGTGGATGATGCACAAAGTGGATTTTCACAAAATATGGATTATCACATCGCATGACTGCAATTACTGGTGGCTTCTGCCGGTGATGCTTCTAACCATGCTCTCCTACTCCATAAGAGGAATAAGATGGGGCTATCAACTGCGGGCAGCCGGGATACCCAGAATGTCGGTGGCATCTGAGAGCGTGTCGATATATTCAGCTTACGCCATCAATCTGCTTGTTCCATATCTCGGTGAAGCTTGGAGATGCGTATATGTTGTGCGACGTGAAAAGGCAAAACTTTCCACTGTGGTAGGTACCGACCTTGCTGATAGGAGTTCAGACTTCGTAATGATCTTCCTATTGCTTGTGCTTGCACTTATTGTGGCTCATCCTGCATTGATGAACTTCTTCAATGAATACTCATTTGGCAGGGATATAGAGCACATTTTCTCCTTATGGGAGTTATGGGTATGCCTTGCATTAGCAGCTGTAGTCTTTATAGCTTGCGACATAAAATATAAAGATAAAAAATTCTTCAAAGGAATTAACCTAAGCATATCAAGAATGTGGGAAGGATTCAAGGTAATATTCACAATGGAGGGAAGATGGACATATTTATGGCTGACCATTGCGATATGGGTATGCTATTTCCTCAAAATATATCTTGTCTTCTTTGCCTTTCCATTCACGAGAGAGCTGCTGACACATCCGGGCTACGCTTTCGGCCTTCTCCCCGGATTGGTGGCATTCGTATTCGGATCGTTCAGCATGGCAGTACCAAGCAATGGAGGTCTCGGTCCATGGAATATCGCAGTGATGTATGCGCTGATGCTTTATGGTATCGGGCATGCCGATGCCGCTGCATTCTCCATAGTAGCATGGAGCACACAGACATTCATGACAATTCTTCTTGGCATATATTCCATGATATACATAGCTGCAACCAAAAAGAAAAAAGATAAGTAGCTCGAAAAATTAATGACATTATAAATGCAAGATAATCTTTAGGCCGGTTGGCTGCAAAGCGAAGTGGCTTAGATTTTTATTATGATATGGCGGCGATAGAGAGGATATCCAATTAGCCAGTTGAGCGCCACGAAAGAAAGCGCATATACAAACGACGCCAATTCGGAAGAACAACAGAATAATTGGAAAAACCGGAAAATCGCACCGTGGAAAATGACATCAATCAGTACTGCCAGCACACCACTCACTACATAAAGAAACAATGGATTGATACCAAAAACATTGAAACATACCGACCACTTGCGATAACCTTTCACGTCGACAACATAGATTATCAGGGCAAGTAATGATGAAGCCATACCACATGTAGTCATAACGAAAGTTGGGCTCCATATTTTCTTGTTGATAGGTATTCCATAGTTTAGCAACATTCCTGCAAACATCAGCACCGCTCCTACGAGCAACAATTTAAGCATACGGTCTTTTATGCCCGGAGTGTTTATGATCATTCGTCCGGCAAGGAATCCAATCAGTGTATGAGCAATTGAAGGGATCGTACTTAAAAGGCCTTCAGGATCAAGGGCAACAGTCACACCTCCTGCATGTTCATGATACATGTGTTGCTCACCAAGTATGGCGCGATCAAGCATACCTACTATGTTCCCTTCTGAAAATTCAAGGCCATCAAAAAGAAGCAAAATAATAGAGTATGCAGCGAGGAAAGCAACTATTAACCATGCTATAACCTTGCGAGACATCAATGAACCAATCAACGCGGTGCATCCATAACATATAGCAAGACGCTGGAGTACGCCCATAATACGTATATTAGACAGGTCGAATGCTGCAGAAAGGCCACTCGTCAACCAAGAACCTTCATCAAGCCCCCAACAGAATGCTTCCAGTCGGTCAAGCAACAAACCTATGAGAAATATGAGAACAGTACGCCTTAGAATTTTGAATGTCAGTCGACTATTGAGCGAAAATGAGAATTTACGAAGCGAGAGAGCCGTCGAGATTCCCATTATGAACATGAAAAAAGGGAAAACGAAATCGGTTGGGGTCAATCCATGCCATTCTGCATGCCGCAATGGAGCATAAATATGCGACCAAGAACCGGGATTGTTTACCAAAATCATCCCTGCGACTGTGATGCCGCGCATCACATCAAGTGCCATCAAGCGTCTGCCATTATTCATTCTAAAATCTTTTTCCACAAAAATACAAAATTATATTTAATCATGCAAGAAGCCCACGTTAATACCATCTATAGGTTATATCATCATCCACTAATTGACACCAAGATATCTCCAAATTCAACCCGAATTTTGAGCGACCCCAAACAGGGCTCCCTCAAGTATACCAGGAATAAAAAAAACGCTTCCAGTTTGGTGTTGGAAGCGTTTCTGAGGTATTGAAGTTAGATGGTTGGTTAAAAAGCAGTCAAGACACGTTTGAAATAATTGGCAAGCTCTCTTGCAAAGCAAGGTCATCTTCTGCTATTCGGATGCAAAAATATAAAAACATTTTCAAATCCCAAACTGCAAAAATTGCAATTTATTACCAAGTTGCCGATAATAGCACACAAAGAGCCAAAAATAAGGAATAACTTGCCAAAAACTTTTGTCAAGGAGCGCCAATATGCAATTGAAATTATAGAATAACGACAAAAATGATTATATTTGCAGTGTGAAACAGAAATTTAGACAACAGATATCGCATTGTAGCACCCATTCTAATAAAAAAGTATGAGAATCAATAACAGTTATTCTAAACTGACGCTCATTTTGACAGCTGCAATACTAACTGAAGTAATGACAGGTTGTATTGACAAACAAGACAACCAACCATTAAATCAGGAAGTTGCCGTAATTAATGACACCTTGCGTGCGGGCCATCTTGACTCCGCAATTCGCATGACCGATAAACTGAAGAAAAAGTCAATCGCAGCAGGCGACTCCGCCACTTGGAGCGAAGCGATGGTGCAACAAGGTGTCAACTCCTATTATCAAGGCAATCCAACACTGCTCATAGCCTCCACGGATTCTGCAATAAAATGGCTGGAACGCCAGAAACCCTCTCGCGAACGTGCCCGTGTACTCGCAAGGGCATATCAGACTCATGGAGCATATTTTGACCAATATAACTTTAATGCAGACTCCACTGCAAAATATATGAGAAAATCAGTGGATAATGCTGAAAAATCCGGCATAAGGACTGATCTTCCTCAAGCCTACAGTAACTACGCCAACGCTATGAGAATGGGAGCTTCGCTTGATAGCGCGGCAATCTACTATCACAAGGCAATATCAATAGCAGATTCACTTGAACTCGATACATCCCACTACATTCCTCTCTACAATGGCATAGCAGCAGTTTTCACCGACATGAGAGATTTCGACAATAGTGAGATATGGTGGAAAAAATCAATGGAGATTATTGGCTCCATGAATCAGTTTGACAAATTCAACACACTCTCAGGATATGGCAATGACCTCTATTACAGGAAAAACTATCATGAGGCCGAGCGAGTTTTTCTAAGATTGAGAAAAATGCTTGATTCTGTTCCGGATTCACGCTGGGAGAAAATGTTTACCGATGTAAATCTTGCGGATACATACATACGACTCGGACGCACTCCCGAAGCGACAGTGCTCCTTGACACCACAGCCAATTATTTCTCAAATGAACAACTAAACCCCGTTGTGCTTTCGTATATTCATACTCTTCAGATGCGCGCGGCTATAGCAGACAAAAATTTTAACGTTGCCCTACAATTGGCACAGAGGTATCCTGAAACAGACACGTTGCGGCTTGAGCAGCATCTGGCACGTTTGAAGGCTCTTGAAGAAGTCTATTCCCAAACGGGCGATAAAGCCCAAGCGTATGTCTTCAGAAGCAGATACGATCATCTTAACGATTCCCTTCGCTCCTATGAGTTGAATCAACAGATTTCTGCAATCAATGCAATCTATCAGCGCGATCATCGGATTCTTAACCTCGAGGCCGGCAATACACGTCAGAAAGCCCATATATACATGCTTTTAGCAGCGGTTGCTTTCTCAATCGCGGTCATCATAGGCCTAATACTCGTCTTTCTGATAAGGCGGATAAACTCACATCGCCGTGAAGAGAGAATGATGAACAAAATCATCAGTCTAAGGCAAGAGAACCTACGTAACCGGATAACACCACATTTCATATATAATACCCTAAACCATGAACTTCACAACAAGAATCAGGGGAAACCCTCGCATCTTGACTCATTGGTGCGCCTGATAAGAAGGCAACAGTTGGTGGTCTCTGAAATTTTGATTCCTTTCTCGGAAGAACTGAAATTTGTAGACGACTGCATAAATGTCATGAGCGATGATGGGCGAGGCGATATAAACTATAGATATACGATAGATCCGGACATTGACCCGAACTTCCTTTTCCCGTCAATGGCATTGCAAATACTTGTAGAGAATGCCTTTAAGCACGGATTTAAAACGCTTGACCCAGATGAGGAGAGACGCCTTGACATTTCAGTAAGAGATTCAGGAAATGGGAAGATTGCAGTTACAGTATTCAACAACTGCAATTGTAAAGAATCACACATCAGCAATACCGGCACAGGTCTTCGCGTTTTGGTCGAGACCATACGCCTGATCAACGACAGGCACCGCGAGACCATCGAATTCACCCATAATGCCAACTCTGAACTCGACGGAATGCGAGGGTACACAGCAGTCATTACATTATCCCCATATATAAATAATGAAAAAAGACAATAACACCCACACAATAAAGATAGCTATAATTGACGACGACATCCCAAGTGCGCAGTTGCTTATCGATGAACTATCTCAGCGCGACGACATAACTTTATGTGGTGTAGCCGAATCTCTTCCGGAAGGAAAACACTTGGTCAAGCAACATAGACCAGACATTTTGTTTCTTGACATGGAGTTTCCCGATGGCAACGGGCTGAAATGGTTGGAAGATATTAATCTACCTGCAAATACGAAAGTAGTATTCCACACATGTTACCAAAAATACATTCATGATGCGCTATCATTGCATGTCTTCGATTTTCTTCTGAAGCCTTTTGATCCGGCGGAACTCGACGTAATAATAAAACGCTTCAGGAATATTGAGCAACAAGGCAATACAGCCAGAGACCAATTCAACAATATTCCAATACAGCCCTCTGCAACCCACAGCGGGTCTCGCTTGCTATCCATCACTTCTGTAATAAATTCAAAAGTGATCGTTAATCCCGCCGACATTGTATATTTCAGGTATATTTCTGAAAGAAAAACATGGGAATGTGTGTTTGCAAACCTCAAGAGAATAATCCTCAAACGGCAAACCACCGCTGAAATTATACTTGGATATGGTCCTGATTTTGTACGCACTCACAAACATTTTATTGTAAACGTCAGATATGTGGGCATCATAAACGGCAACGATTGCATCCTATTGCCACCACTCGACAACATTACAGAAATCAAAATTTCAAAATCATACCGACGAGACCTTATGGATCGCTTCTACGATATATGAAAAAATATGGCATAGCACATCCAATAAGCAGCCTAAGACCCCGTCTCATAAAGATTTTAAGAGGCCCGGGGCGGTTTTGGCCGAGTGATTTTCGCGAGTTGAGGAAGGAATTCCATTGAGTGAGAGCAGAAGATCAGCTTGCTTATCTTATGCCGAACGTGTAGGAATACCTGAAAGGAATGATGCGGGCATCACGGGGCCTCTAAAATCTTATGAGACGGGGTCTAAATTATATCACCTTATCATGTATGAGAAATCCCGGGCTAATACCCGGGATTTCTGCATGAACATCAGGACTCCGCCCTGATTGGTCTTTATAAATGAATTCAGAATTGAATTCACTAAATATTGAGATATAGTGGAATCTCTTTATGGACGTAGGATACGCACATGATAGACACCTCCGGAAGACTCTCCCTTCTCTGTCTGGAACTTAACATTGACTGTTTTCTTGCCTTTCACAAGTTCAGCCGGGATTGTGTACTCATCATCAACAAATCCTTTCTTATTCCATTTTCCCACATTGTTCACCTTTGCAAGAAGAGTATCATCAATAAGAATAGACATGTTGCCAATTCCATTCTCATTGCCCCAATATCTGACACGGAGAATAAGGTCGTCGCGCCCATCTGTATTCATAATATATGAGAAAAAGCCTCCATTTGATGCATCACGCCAGGGCTCTCCGTTGAAGTTCCCACTTGAAGAACCGGCCAGCTTCATCTGATGGTCAGCCTCAGGTTGCTGTTCACCGGTGTTGACCGCATCAATAGTTCTCGCGTCGAGTGCAAGGCGCAACTGCTCATCACGCTGTGCCTCTTCCTGATAAGCAGCATATTCCTTTGGAGTCATCGAAAGGAAGTATATAGTATATCGAGAATCGTGAATACCGTTGAAAGGCTCAAGCACAACATCCTTTCCTCCGTTCTCGAAAATTCCATGTGTGGTATAGGTCAAGCTTCCATTCTTATCCGGTTTCATGGAATTCAGTTTCTTTACCATTTCCTTTCGGTTTCCTATCAATAGTGGCGTATCAAACACTGAGACGAGTGGACCACCTGCAATATGACCCCAACGATGATCTCCGGCCACAAGACCCGGCATAGGTGCATCAGACTGAAGACGTGAAGCAAGCACAATCGGCCCACGAACTACACTGACATAGCTTGGAAGATGATTAAGCTCCTCTATCTCCACATGCATTGGCAAAGACATCTCAACCACATCTCCATCTTTCCATTCCCTGTCGAGAGCTATGTATGAGGATGGGCTTGATTTTACATTTACTTTCTTTCCGTTTACCTTGACCACCGGATTTACACACCAGCCAGGATGACGAAGATTCATTGTGAAGGTGGAAGGAGTTTCAAGATTTACCGTGATTCTTGTAGCTTCCTCAACCGGAAAATCATTACTTTGCGTTAGTTTGATACCCTTGTCTTTCCAATTCAGTTCTGAGGGAACAAAAAGGTTGACCCAAAGTGAGTCGCCGGAGTGAGTATAGATAAACTGACCATATTTACCATGATTCTCCATACCCGTTCCCACACAACACCACATAGCGCTGTTAGGCTGAGAATACACCCTATAATGTCCCGGACGGGCAGGAGTGAAATATACGTAGCCACCATGTTCAGGATGCTGGGTCGAAAGAATATGATTATACAGTGCGCGCTCATAAAAATCAGCATACCTTGCATCCGGGTTCATCCGGAAGAGACCTTCCGTCAATTTAAGCATGTTATTGGTATTGCATGACTCCGGACCCTCCCGATCGTCGACATAGCTTTTTGCATCTGCAGCAGAAGCAAAATGCTCGCGGCGACTGTTGCCGCCGAATGACAATGACCGGTTATTCACAACAGTATCCCAAAAGAAATCAGCAGTCTTATGATATTCCTCATCTCCCGACGCCTCCGATACTCGCTGGTAGCCTATCACCTTTGGAACCTGAGTATTTGCATGCATATTGTCAAGTCTGTCAAGACCATTATGGAGATTATCATAGAGAGCATGATGAGTGAAACGCTTTGCTGCATCAAGATATTTCTGCTTGCCCGTAATAGCGTAAGCATCAGCAAACACCTCATTCATTCCACCAAATTCATTACCAAGCATAGCTTCCATCTGCTCGTCGGAAAGATTAGAAATAAGATCGGCACCCCAATCGCAAAGATTGAGGAAAAGATTCAATCCCACTTTCGAACCGGTATAGACATAAGCGTCGCGCAATCCTGCATACATCTTATGCACGTTATACCATGGCACCCAATAATCCCAAACCTTACTACCATTCCCTTTTCTAATCTCTTCCCAAAGCACATCACCATTGGGCACGCCTCCGATATAGCCATCGTTCCGCGCGGCAGCACAAAGAGCTAACTGCGACAGCATATAGTCCATACGGTCTTTAAGACGCTGGTCGCCTGTTGCGGCATAATGTATAGCAAGCGCTGATAGATAATGGCCGCCAACATGTCCGTCAAGTCCGGCCCAGTTAGTGAAGTCCTCCCCTTTCGGTTCAAGACCGGCTTCCTTTAGATATGGAGCAAGCAAGCGGTCAACGTCGTAGCTCAAAAGAGTATTTACATTCAAATCCATTGCACTCTTAAACTTGCTGTCGAGCAACTTTACATCCTGCAAAGGAAATTCATTGTCATAAAGGGTTGTCTGCGAAGCCGCAACCAAAGGGAACCCTGCAAATGCAAGACTAATCAGTATCTTCGAAATTCGTTTCATATTTGGTTTATTGTATTGTTACTTGTAGAATTGCCAAGAATCAAACTGAAGCAAATCAGATCCGTCGCCACCGAAAACGAAGTAAAGATCGTGAATACCATCGCGATTCTTAATCTTGCACTTCTTTTCTGTCCACTCATTACCGGAGGATGCATCAACGGTGCCTATCAGCTCTCCATTGGGAGCATCCAGACGAATCTCTATCTTGGAGCCCGGCTTTCCATTACGTACACTTGCGGCAAAAGACTTAGCACCTTCCCCGAAATTCACTTCACGTAGCTTAATATAGTCACCCGGATCAACATCCTTTACATAAACGCTATAGATATTGTCATAACCTATACCGATTCCCTCTTCCCATGCAATAGTCTCGCCTTGCTGACGCACATAAGGATCAAGTGGATTGGCACTTTTCAGAACGCCGCGCTTGTCATGGTGCATATAAGGAAGAGAACCATCTTCATTAAACTCAAAAGGAATGACACTCGTCGTGCGTCGCTTGCTATGGGATTCCGGCAGACCCTCATCCATGTAGAAGAAATACCATTGTCCTTTGAATTCGCACATTCCGGTGTGGTTGCCCATACCGCCGTGTTCATAAGCGCGCATAAGCTGTCCGCCGTATTTCCATGGGCCAAGAGGGGAGTCAGACCATGCCCAGTCCGTGTCTTCCGGTACGTGGGAAGCATAGGCGAGATAGTATTTGTCGCCACGCTTCGCAATCCAGGGAGCCTCCTCATAGTCCGGGCCAAATGCCTCTTTATCCTTGATCTCAAAAACCTTGATATCACCGTCATAGCTGATCATATCCTCATTTAGCTTGACAGCATATAGGGCATTGTTTCCCCAATACATATAGGCTTGACCATCATCATCGATAAGCACTGTAGGGTCTATATCCTCCCAACCATGTCCACTGTAGTTCGTATCTTCCGAATTAATTAGGAATTTCTTGCCTCCCAACGGGTTTGTAAAAGGTCCGTAAGGAGAATCTGAAACGAGTACCGGAATTCCGAAGGTTGAGGTATAGTAGTAATATTTACCGTTGCGGTAGGCCATTTGGGCTGCATAGGCACAATCCTTAGTGCCAAAGCCTTCATTGTTGAAAAACGGGGCATGATGAGTCCAGTTGACCATATCGGTAGTGGTGAAACATAAATATTCCCGCATTACGAAATTGTCCGGATCTGCGCTGATGTCGTCGCAACCGGTGTAGAGATACAGGGTGTCACCGACCACGAGAGGAGCGGGATCTGGTGTGAACGCGGTCTGGCAGATCGGATTCTGGGCCGACACACCCACAGTGCAGCATAATAGCACTGCAGCTATTAGTTTTTTTCCTTGCTTTGCTGAAAGTTTCATATCAGATTGTAATTATTTTTCGAATTGCCAAGAATCAAACTGCATCAGATCGTTGCCAACACCGGCAAAGACAAAATACATATCATGGATTCCATCACGCTTCTTAATCTTGCATGACTTCTCTTTCCAGTCAGTGCCGGAGGTAGCATCCAACACACCGATAAGTTCCCCGTTAGGAGCATCAAGACGCACCTCTATTTTTGATCCGGGCTTTCCGTTTCTCACACGTGCCTTGAAAGACTTGGCGCCATCACCGAAATTGACCTCACGAACTTTAATGTAGTCGCCCGGATCAACATCCTTCACATAAACCGAATATATATTGTCATATCCGATTCCGATACCTTCTTCCCACGCAATTGTCTCACCTTGCTGACGCACGTATGGGTTCAAAGGATCCACACTCTTCAATACACCACGTTTGTCATGGTGAATGTATGGTATTGAACCATCTTCATTAAAATTGAACGGTACAACACTTGCCGTTCGTCTACGGCTATGTGCATCAGGCAATCCCTCATCCATATAGAAGAAATACCACTGTCCCTTGTATTCGCACATACCCGTATGATTTCCCATACCACCGTGCTCAAAAGCCCTCATTATCTGACCACCATATTTCCATGGGCCAAGAGGAGAATCAGCCCAAGCCCAATCTGTGGCTTCCGGACAGAATGAGGCATAAGCAAGATAATACTTGTCGCCACGTTTGGTAAACCAAGGTGCTTCTTCATAGTCAGGTCCGAACTGTTCCTTGTCGTAGATATTAAATGCCTTGATCTCTCCATCGTAGCTGATCATATCTTCATTGAGTTTGACTGCATATAATGCATTATTACCCCAATAAAGATAGGCTTGGCCGTCATCATCAATAAATACCGTAGGGTCGATGTCTTCCCAACCGTGCCCGCTGAAACTTGTGTCTTCAGCATAAGTAAGTTGCTTCTTTCCTCCCAAAGGATTAGTGAATGGGCCATAAGGGGAATCCGACATAAGCACAGGCACACCGCTTGTAGAAGGATAGAAATAATACTTACCGTTTCTATATGCCATCTGCGATGCATTGGCATTCTCATTTTCACCGAAAAGCGAGATGTTAAAGATAGGTGCATGGTGAGTCCAGTTCACCATATCCGTAGTAGTGAAGCAAAGATAGTCTTTCATCACAAACTGATTAGGCGTTGCCTCCCATTCATCATGGCCTGTAATCAGATACAGGGTGTCTCCAACCACCAATGGAGCCGGGTCCGCAGTGAATTCCGTCTGAGATATAGGATTCTGTGCATTTACGGAAAATGCAGCAAGCAAAATTCCGGCAGCAACTGAAGTTCCTTTATAAATACTGATAATTTTATTCATAATATATTATTTACAATTCAAATTTTGTTAGGCTTATCCACCTTCCGGTATCCCTTACAATCATTTTGCTCTTTTAACCGTGTAGGTTTGACCGGGAAGGGTTTCGAGATCGTATTCATAAGTGCGGAGAAGCATCGGATATTCCTTGACTGTCTCTTCACTTACCTCCGCGTCAGCCATCTTGACGGGCGACAGGAGCGTATTCGGGCACTCCCCTTCAGCCATCACAAGGCCTTCACCTTCAAGAGGTACATAAGACCTGAGTCTCAACTTGCCGCCGATATTCGAAAGAATTGTGGCTTCGCTTAGCTGGCCTTTGTTCCAATCCATGTCGACGGTGTAGTTTCCACGTGCCTTAAGTCCTTTCACAGATCCTTCCTGCCATGTTGAAGGTATAGCCGGAAGCAGATGAACGGCACCGTCATGACTCTGAAGAAGCATCTCGGCGATACCTGCAGTAAAACCGAAATTACCATCAATCTGGAATGGAGGATGTGCATCGAACAGATTTGGATACAGACGCCCCATCCCTCCTCCGGAGTAATCTATCTGAGCGGAGCCTGGAAGGAGAGTGACAAAATTATTGATGATCTTGTCTGCATGATTGCCATCAAGCAGTCTTGCCCATAGATTGAGTTTCCAGCCTATACTCCACCCCGTTGCCATGTCTCCGCGCTGTGTTAGTGAAGTCTTCGCTCCAGTGAACGCATTTGGAGTGGAATACGGTGTGATCTGGCGAGATGGATAAAGGCCATAGAGATGAGATACATGACGATGATCATCACGTGGGTTATCAGCATCTACAGTCCATTCCTGCAGCTGTCCGTAGCGGCCCACCTTCATCGGCTGTAATTTTGAGATAGTATTCTGCAGGCGCGCTAAATATTCGGCATCCTCACCTAATATTTCAGCACATTTCAGAGTATTGTTGAGAGCATCGAAAGCTATCTGATTATCCATGGTGCATCCGGCAGTAATCCAGCTGCTGCCATAGCCGTGCTCCGGCGACATGGAAGGAGTGGTCACAAGATATCCTGTCCTTGGATCTTCCACCATCGCAGACATATAGAAATCCGCTGTTCCTTTTATGACAGGATAATACTTCTTCAGGAATTCCTTGTCTCCGGTGTATAGATAATGATCCCAAAGATGAGTAGCAAGCCAAGCACCTCCATTTGGCCACATTCCATATCGGGCCATGTCTATTGGTCCACATACTCTCCAGGCATCTGTGTTATGATGAGCCACCCAACCGTCGGCTCCATAAAGAGTCTTGGCTGTCTCCGCTCCCGTATGGCTAAGATCTTCGATTAGGTCGAAAAGTGGTTCGTGGCATTCAGAAAGGTTAGTGACCTCTGCCGGCCAGTAGTTCATCTCCGCGTTTATGTTGATAGTGTATTTCGAGTCCCAGGGGGCATAATTCGATTCATTCCATACTCCCTGAAGGTTGGCAGGCTGACCTCCCGGCTGGGATGATGATATCAGTAGATAACGGCCGTATTGGAATAATAAAGCAAGCAACGAAGGATCATAATTATTCTTGAAATCAGCCACTCGCAAATGAGTCTCCTTATCGGCTCCACCTATAGAAGGAAGGGTAAGAGATACACGGTCGAACTGCTGTTTATAAGCAGCGGTATGAGCTGTCAATGCCGAGGAGTAATCCTTTTTGATTGCATTTTTGAGCAGCGATGCCACTATCTTTTCCGGGTTTCCACTGATATCTTTGTAGTTGACATAATTTGTTGCTGAAGCAATATAAAGAGTGATATAGTCAGCATCTTCAACATTGAGCATACCTTCCTTTGCAAAGATCTTACCGTTTGACTTTACCCGAATTCCACATTTCGCGGTCAATCCGGCAGGAATACCCTCGTGTTCTCGGCCCGGAACAGTTATATCCATTCCTTTGCCGGTCATCTTTACAGATCCACCCTCGGGAGTTTCATATTCAAGCGATATGTTCAAGGCTTTCTGCTTGTCGGCTGTAAGATTTATCATTATCACTCCATCGGGGAGCGAGGCTACTGTCTGGCGCTTGTAAGCAACGTCACCTACCTTGTAGCTGACTTCAGATACAGCGTTAGCAATATCAAGTTCACGACGATAGTCTGTAGCCTCCTTGTCATGGTTGAAATTTATAAAAAGTGATCCGAGAGTGAGATAACACATCCCGTGATGAGGAGTCATGTAATACTTGTCGATGAGTTCTTCGGCTTCTTTCTCCCTTCCATCAAAAATCAATTGCCTGATTTCCTGAAGATGCTTGATACCCTCCGGATTATTGTTGTTATGGGGAGAACCGGCCCAGAAAGTTTCGTCGTTGAGCTGAATGCGTTCGCGATCCACACCCCCGAACACCATGGCACCCATACGGGAATTACCCACAGGCAATGCTTCAACCCACTGCACTGCCGGTTGGGAATACCAAAGTTTTAGGTCATTGGCACAATTGGCAGAGAAAACGGAGAGAAGCAGTGCTGTTACGAATATAATTGATTTAAATTTCATGATATGTATGTTTAAATCTATCAGTAAATTATCAAGGAAATTAGCTAAAGTCGCGCGCGGAGATCGCGCCCCACTTATCCATTGTTATGATATTTAAATATCCATTAATTTTTCTGGGGAGTCACTACCATAACGAGCCCGCCACGGGGAAGGAGGTCAATTTTTGATGGGAGTTTATTGGAATCAGTGATTTTCCATTTGGCATCATCACCGGAATCTTCAAAAATCCGCACCTTCACATCCTTGTTGAGATTCAGGCGGGAATAGTCAAGGTCTTCAAGCTCAACCGGAGCGTCTGTGCCGTTGATAATGGAAATCCACCATTTATTGTCACGTTTTCTGGCAAGCGCCACATATTCACCGGGATAACCGCCAAGAAGGATAGTGTCGTCCCAAGCAGCAGGAAGATTTGAGAGGTAATCCTTCACTTCCTGTGGTTGGGCGAGGAAACTTTCAGGACGGTCGGCGAGATGCTGAATTCCAGACTCAAAGAGAGAAGTAAGAGCCAATTCATGGGCATGGGTAGTGATGTGCGGATGCTGGGAATCAGTGAATGCACATGGTGTGTAGTCCATCGACCCGATTACGTTGCGGGTGAAAGGCAAGGTCGCATTGTGACCTGCTGATTTATTTGTCAAGACCGGAAGATTGTTATACCATTCGGCACCATATACAGCCTCTGTTGTAATGAAATTCGGGTATGTGCGTTGCCATCCTCGAGGAAGTGGCGAGCCATGAAAATTGACAAGCAGATGATGTCGCGCACCGGCTTCGAGAAGTTCCTGCATGAACTTCCAGTTAAGGTTGGTGTCGCCGGAGAAGAAGTCGATCTTCACTCCCTTTACACCAATCTTCTCACACCAGGCAAATTCCTTCTCAAGATCTTCAGGTTTATTCAACCGATATTTCGGACCCGGAGCCCCGTTTACCCAACCTACTGATGAATTATACCATATCATGGGTTTTACACCTTTTGACACTGCATAAGCCACAGCGTCTTCTACTGTTTTCCCATCTTTCATCTCATCCCATTCTGCATCAATCAAGACGTAGGGGAGATTGAGTTCAGCAGCAAGGTCCACGTATTGCCTGATGATATTGTAATCATTGGAACCGTGATTATATGCCCAATATACCCATGCTGCAACTCCGGGTTCAATCCAGGAGGTATCAGCTAATTTATTGGGGGCGGAATTGTCCGTCACCAATGTTGACTCAACAATATCTGAAAGTGGGCCTACTATAAAGGTCTGCCAGCCTCCATTCTCAGAACCGTCAGGTTTCAGCTCAAACCTGTTGTCACCGAGGGCAAACATGCTTGTGCCTGCTTCCTCATCAGTTATACCTGACTCCGTGAGCAGCCCAAAAACACCGTCCTTAAATTCCACAAGAGCAGGATACCCGATTCTCTTTCCTGGAGTCATCTCTGCATCTTTAGGGAAAAATTGTTCGTAACAGTCGGTCCAATCCTGTAGCCAAGTATGGAGAGGATCAATGAACTCAATTTGAGAAGACCCGGTTTTTTTCCAGGCAACGCCGTCGTTGTAGTAACGCACCACGAGAGTGTCTTTGTCGGAAAGGAGATATTTATTCTCTAAATATTCATTAGTGCAATGGCGACGCTTACCGGATACCATATCATAATCCACCTTCACAATAGATGTCTTCCCGACCGATTCGTTTTTGCCACATTGAAGTGTCATTAAGGGAACTGCATTTTTATCTTTCCCTTGATAATAATAGAATGTAAGTCCTTCAGCGTCCTGTAGGGTAATGATCGGGCGTTGCGAAGGTTTCGCCTCTGCCTGAAGCATAGACGAAACAAGTATAAACGCTGCTATAAATCTTCTTATGATAGACATGACTTAAATTTTTACTGTCACTTTCTTTCCATTGTATTTGACTTCTTTCGACATTCCGTCTGGCATCACAATTTTAAACAAACGCTCTTTTGGCATACCGTCAAAGCTCCCTTTGCGAGCATCGATAGTGAGAGTTTGCTTTTTGTCGTTCCAAGTCATTGGAATTTTAGTGAACTTACCGTCGATATAGTTGAACCCGTCACCTTCATCCTCATAAAGCACGAACTCAGCGTTAGCACCGGGATAAACATTGAGGGTTAGATAATCCCAAGGCTTTTCTGAAGTGTATTGCATATCTTGGGCAAGAGGAATTATGCTTCCTGCCTTCACATATAGCGGTGAGTATGCAAGCGGAGCATCTGCCTTTACTGTCTGTCCTCCTTCATATTTCTTTGCAGTCCGGAAATCATACCAATCCGAACCTGCAGGGAGATAAACGTCATAAATCTTATTCACGGTCCAGTCTACAGCAGGCCAACCTTCTTCAGTAAGAGAAACTTCTTGTTTGTCCCAACCGCTGATTTCATTTGTCTTCACAACTTTTTCTTCAGTATATAGAGGATCAAGTACCGGGCAAACAAGCAGGCTGCGCCCGAACATGAATTCCCTACCGTTGTCCCAAGTGTTCTTGTCATCCTTGAAATCCATAAACAGCGCACGCATGAAGCTATCGTCGTTGGCGCTTACCCGGCGTGCAGTGCTATAAATGTAAGGCATAAGGCGATAACGCAGCTTTATGGCATCTACAAGAGCATCATAAACCGGCTCACCTTCTTTTCCAAAATAATAGATTTCTCGATAGGTGTCAGCGCCATGGCTGCGCATCATTGGATTGAAGAGACCAAACTGCATCCAACGGGTGTAAAGTTCCTGGAATTGAGGATTCTTTGAACCGGATGTCGGATCCCAGTTTTTATTGTAGGAACCGGAAAAGAATCCACCTATGTCAGTGTTGACATTAGGATTTCCTGTAAGGGTGTGGTTAAGGACGAGAGGCACTTGCTTACGGAAAGAATCCCATGAACTGCCCACATCACCGCTCCATGACATAGAGCCAAAACGCTGCTGACCGGTGAAATATGAACGGGTGAGGATAAACGGACGCTTCACATTATCTTCCGCCCGCTGATGGGTATCAACACCGCTTACACACATGAATGGGAAAAGATTGCGTACCGATCGATATGAGCCGAGTGCGGAAGGTTGGTCAAGGTCGGAATCCTTATATTGCATGTGGTCCGGATCGGTTGAATCCATCCACCATGCGTCAATACCCATGGAGTGCAGACGTTTCAAATGATTCCAATAGATGTCTCGGGCTGTATCGCTGTAGCAATCATAGACGCGTACACCGGAAAGATAGTCGCGGCGCGGCGGCCATTCTGTGAGTCCTGATTCGGGCCATGTTTCAAAATCAAATAGCAGACCTTTTTCCTTAAGTTCCTTATACTGCTTTGTCTGCGGTCCAAAACTCTGCCATATACTTATACTTATATGAGCATTGTTGTCATGAACTTTATCTATCATTTCCTGAGCACGGTTGAAATCAGGGTTGATGAACTCCATTGCATTCCAAGTGTAGTTGCTTCCCCAATATTGCCAGTCTTGAATAATTCCGTCAAATGGAATTCCAAGTTCACGGTATTTGTCAACCACCTCAAGAAGTTCTTCCTGGGTCTTATAGCGTTCTCGGCTTTGATGGAAACCATAAGTCCAGAGAGGCATCATAGGCACACCACCCGTAAGCCAGCGTATGTCGGCAATGACGCCATCTGCATCACCACCATACATGAAATAATAATCCACTATATCACCCACCTGGCTTTCAAGCTCAAGAGTCTCATTATCATTAAGGGCAGTGGGCGAATAATTATCCCAGAATATGCCATAACCCTTTATGCTCTGGAAAAAATGGGCAAAATCCTCAAGATTCGACTGTTGCATCATCCGATGCTCGCCACGCTGCGACATCTTGCCATTTTGAAGCATACCTATGCCATAAATAGGTTCATCGGTTTCAAGTGCAAAACTCTGCATCACCTTAAAGGATCCTTTGTCTATTCCTGATGTGATTGGAGTGAACCCATGTTTTCCTTCTGCCACCAAAAGGGTCCCGTCAGGCTTATAGAAGCTCACCTTTCCGGCTTTGTCAGTCGTGACCGTGAGGGCTGCAGTCTTATAAGTTGTCACATCGCCATTGACATCAACTTTCACCTTCACATCCTCAGGCTTTGCAATCACCACAAGAGAGCTCTTATCCTGAACTTTCTCAGCATCAGGGTATTTTGTGACCCTAACGATTTCAGGGGTGAAGAATTTTACATCAACACTCTCAGCCGAATATGAGTATATAGCGGCAAGAGCAAAGACACAACTTAGAAAGGATTTATATTTCATGATGTTATAATTTTGATTTTTAACTATGAAATGCCTCTCCGAGGCATATTTTGGAAGTTGGGGGCTTTCAATTGAAGCGACACCTTCGATAATAAAAACTGTTACCTCTCTATTCTTCGAAAAGCACTTCAAAGTCTGAATAAGCCATGTGATCTCCTCCCGACATGTTGTCAGCTTCGAATCGGAGGACAGAAGCATCAACCGGGTCGAAATTGACTGTTTGCCAGATAGGATTATTGACAATATTGGAGAATTCGCCGGATCCCACTTTCTTCCAGTTGCTCCAGTCTGTCGTCGCGTAGATGGAATAGTGCGTGACTGTTCCGTCACTTCTAAGCGATGGCGGCAGATAACGAATGCCTTTCACTTTGCGTGTCTTTCCTAAATCAACTGCCATGCTTTTAGGATGCATGTAGAATATCCGGAGGTTTGAGCACCGCTTTTCTCCTGCATCCGGAATATCAGCAGTAAGGTCCGGGGCGTTGAACATTGAAAGACGAGAGATCACAGGACATGCCTTGCTGTCGGTGACGGAGAATCGCACTTTGTCGGAAGTGACCGTAGGGAAGCAGACTATTCTTCTATGCCCGATAGTAGTCAATTTGCCATCGTCAGTAAGAGCATCCTTGAGTTCAATCCATTGTCCGTCAACAAAGGCCTCAAGTTTCCATTCCTTTACCCTCTGGCCCAGCGGTATATATTCTTCGGCAAGAAACCGGTTGAAAGTCACCGGCTGCTTGAAAGTCAAGGTAATTTCTCCGGAGGTAATACTGTCGTCGGTAGCCCAATAAGAATCATTTTTACCGTCTAAGACCTTATCGGCATTGTATCTCTTTCCTTTTCCTCTTACTGAAGAAGCAGTTGCCTTTGCTTTTTGTGCAAGGTCTTCTTTAAACACCTCATCAATCATTCGCGCAAAGGCTGCTCCTCTCAGAGAATCCGTAGGATGAATCCTTCCGTTGGGCATGATAGGGAAATTGAGAAGAAGGGTTGAATTGCGGCCGACAGACTTGTAGTAAGTATCCATTAGCTTGGAAAGGCTCTTTACATTCTCATCTTCCGACGTATGATAGAACCATCCCGGACGAATACTTGTGTTCGTTTCTCCAGGCACCCAAGAGTCGCCACCTTCAAGACCGAAATGCAACATTCCCCAATCAACCTCGCCATCTTTATTGAGCTGGCTCCAGTTGGTGGCACCAACCTCACCTCCTTCAGTTCCAACCCAGCGAAGGTCTCCGCGATCGCTGCCGTCGTTCCAGATGAGACATTCAGGCTGAAGCTCGCGTATCATCTTGTATGTTTCAGGCCAGTGGTAATATGTAGTGCGGTCTATCTGGCGGGTCTCATTAGCGCCACCATACCAACCGTCGCCTCCATTTGCCCCGTCAAACCAGACTTCGAAAATGTCTCCATAATTCGTAAGCAGTTCCCTGAGCTGATTACGGAAGTATGTCACATACTCCTCATTGCCATATTCAGGGTGGTTACGATCCCAAGGCGATAGATAAACGGCATACTTAAGACCGGCCTCCTTACAAGCCTCGGCAAGTTCCTTCACCACGTCGCCCTTACCATTCTTCCAAGGAGAGTTTTTCACCGAATACTCAGTAAACTCCGACGGCCATAGGCAGAATCCACAATGATGCTTGGCAGTGAATATAATACCTTTCATTCCTGCGTCCTTGCACACCTTGACCCATTGCTTGACATCAAGGTCTGAAGGATTGAAAAGTTCTGGCTTTTCATCTCCATATCCCCATTCCTGATCTGTATAAGTATTCAGCGAGTAATGTATGAAGGCATACATCTCCATATCCTGCCATTTCTGCTGCAATTCAGAAGGCACCGGGCCAAACGGAGCAGGGGGGTCCTCCACATCGGCATGAAAAGACAACGCACACCCGCCGAGGGCAAGCACAAACATAGTAAGCATGCCAAACAGCATATAGCGCATCTGTGGCATAAGAGGGGTTTTAATTTTTTTCATAAATTGATTTAAACAACCTTATTGCTAACATCTGCAAACTTAACGAATATTTATAAATAAAATGTGCAATATTTCGATTTAAAAATAGTACAAAATCGATATCATATCATTATTATGCAGCAAGCAATGTATAGGGTTAACCTTCAATGCACATCAATCGGCTGAAAGAGTGAATGAATAGCTGTATGGCTTGACACCGGGTACAGTATATTTATCAAGGGTCGGCTTGCCCCAAGTGTCGGCACCGCCCACACCATGAAGAGTCAGATCAATATTGACATTTACGAAGTCTCCCCGCTTGAGTTCGTATGGATGCTTGGCATCCTTAAGATCCTCCTCACCATAGTCCCAGGCGCGGATGCAAAGAGGCTGGCCATCGGCTTCTATCCGCACTGAACCGCCATTGGTTTTCTCATTGCTACTGAGAATCAGATAGTTCACATCGCAACGGTTTCCGTTATCCTGAGGTTTGATATAGTCGTGCTGATATTCAGAAAGCGGCATTCTATAATGTCCGATATAATAACCTTCTTTCCTATCCGGATAATTTTCCCAAGGTCCTCTGCCGAGATATTCAATATTGTCAAACTCTCTACCAAGACGCATGCGCATACCAAATTTTGGCATAAGCGGTATAGTGTCGCTCAGAGGAGTATAGTCGGCTGCTACATTGATATTGCCGTTACCGTCGATACTATATGTTACTTTATAGTCAGCTCCTATCGGGAGACTCATTGGGACCGCTACAATCACTTTGTCACCTTCTTTGTTAGTTTTGATTTCCTTCACAATCCTGTTTTCAGCAACGTTTTGCCAAATTGTCATTTTTTCGTTATAGTAGCCGTTTTTATCCTGATTGTCGTTGGTAGGTTTCCAGAAATATGGTTCCAACGGAGCTTTAAGAAGTTCCACACCACCTTTTTTCCATGAAGCAAGGGCACCTTTAGCATCAATTAATATCTCCGAATCACCTGTTTTTACGATAGTATTACTGTTTTTACGGCTCACTTTGGGAGTTTTAGCAGGTACAGCAGTTTTTTTGACGAGATAGGGTGCGAGTTCAAATTGTTCGGAAGCCACAACGTGTCCCTTATCTGCCCAAAGTTTTGGCTCTTTCAAGCAAGCATATACGTTTAGCCACACTCCTGCCTCGTTCTCATCAAAATCAGGGATTCTAATCTTATCGCCTTCAAGTATCAAGGATCCTTCTGATGTTTTGTCGCCACCGGTCAGAAGTTCGTAACGATATTCGTAAGAGTCAAGAGGAGTAAAGCTGTCATGATTGGTGAGATTAATGAAATTATCATCCTTACTGAACCAAATTGGCTGATAAATCTGCCTTACTACATAAAAATGTGGATTTGGCACCCTGTCAGGTCCAATCAAACCATTGATACAGAAATTTACATCGTTAGGCTTGTCACCAAAGTCACCACCATACGCCCAGAATTCATCGCTTCCAAGCTCAAGGTTGGAAGAGGGGCGCAATAATGAGCCGTCGACAGGTTTTGCAATGCCCTGATCCACCCAATCCCAAATAGCAGCACCTGCAATAGAAGGATCAGAATATATCACGTCCCAATAATCCTTGAAATTACCCATTGAATTGCCCATGGCATGGGCATACTCACGCGCAATATAAGGTTTATCACTGATATTGCGTGCATTATCTCGCATCATGTCTGGAGTCGGATAGCCTTCGTCGTGGAGGGCAGAATAACGAGGATGACAGTCATAGAAAGGAAGCCTGCTTGGATCCATAGCTACTATCGTGTCATACATTGCCTGAATATTAGGCCCGATGCCACCTTCATTACCAAGACTCCATATTATTACTGATGGATGATTGCGGTCGCGGGAAACAAGCGAGACCGCACGGTCAACATGAGCATCTTTCCAATCAGGATCATTGCCCATCTCTTCGTTGGCATAGCCATAGCCATGGCTTTCCTGACATGCCTCGTCCATGACATATATGCCGTATCGGTCGCATAATTCATATAAAATCGGGCGGTCTGGATAATGGGATGTACGCAAGAAGTTTATATTCGCCTGTTTCATCATGCGGATATCCTTCTCTATTGTGGCGTCGTCCACCCATCTGCCCGTGCGCGGATGATGATCGTGACGGTTTACACCTCTGAGTTTTACGTTTTTACCATTTATCTTGAATATCTCACCATCTGTCTCAACTTTCTTTATTCCCAGATGCCAGTTGTAGTTTTCAAGTTCTTTGCCGTTTCTATCGCTCAGCGCAATATTATATGGATAAAGCTCGGGAGTTTCTGCCGACCATAGGCGTGGATTTTCAAGTCGATAATCCAATGTAAGCTTTACAGTATCGCCCGAAAGCAGATCAACAGGACTGCTTGTGAGTTTCCTGCCATCCACATTCATAGTCACTACAGCCCCCTTTTCGGGTGTCTTCCCGGTGTTGCAGATACTTACGACAGCCTTAACATCGGCACTGGAAAAATCATCGGATAGAGCTGCATCCACATTATAATCAGCAATATGCACATTTGGGCGAACAAGAAGTCTCACGGGACGGAATATTCCGCTCAAGCGCCACATATCCTGGTCTTCAAGATAGCTTCCGTCGCTCCAACGGTAGACTTCAACGGCAAGACGGTTTTTGCCGAGGCGTACAAACTGAGTTATGTCAAACTCTGCCGGAGACATGGAATTCTGGCTATATCCCACCTTTTTCCCGTTGACCCAAACATACATTGCAGATTTCACACCCTCAAAACTTAATGTAATGTTATTGTCAAGCATCTCCTGTGTCACATCAAATTCCTTCACATAGCTGCCCACCGGATTTCGATGATCGTAGGCATACCAGTCTGAAGGTGGTGTAGAGGTCACGCTCGGACGGTTACGCTCAAAAGGGAAGGAAATATTGACATAGATTGGTTTCCCGAAATTCTGCATCTGCCAGTTGCCCGGAACAGCAATGTTTGACCAACCGCTCACGTCATACCCATCTTCCTCAAATCCAACAGGACGGTTTTCAGGATTAGGCGACCACATGAATTGCCAGTCTCCGTCAAGCCACAAAATGTCTTTACTTTCACGATCCTTCGATGGAATCTCCAGGGTGGCATGATAGGGGAGTTTATTGATACCCAAGACATGGGGATTCTCCCAGTCTCTTGACTGGGAATACATTGCCATCACCTGCGCGAGAGCAAGCAGCAACATTGCTGTTTTTTTCATAATTTGATCTTTGTGATTTTTCCTTTATAGTCCATTTTCTTTGTCTTGTCGCCCTTGCGCACTATGAATTGACGTTTAGTCGGAGCCCCCTTGTATGTGCCGATTGCGTCATCAATTGTCAAGGTGCTGTCTTTCTCGTTCCAACGCATCTTTATACGGGTGCACTCCCCTTTTTCAAAGTCGTAGTTGTCACCGGCATCGTCATAAAGCGTGAATTCTGCATTCTGCCCCGGATATATATCTATTGTCACAGGTTTACCCACAGATGCTTCACTGTATTCAACCGGTTCTGTCGAAAGCACGATGCTACCACCTTTCACGAACAACGGCAGTCTGTCGAGAGGAGCTTCCGCAGTCACCGACTCTCCTCCATTCAGCCTCTTGCCAGTCCAATAATCTATCCAACCGCCCTCATATTCGGGCAGGTACACCTGCCTTGATGTGACATTCGGGTCCGTCACCGGGCATACCATTATGTCCCCAAACATGTATTGATCCTTTAAATCGAAAACTTGTATGTCTTTAGGGAAATCGAATGCGAGAGGACGAGCCATTGTAAAGCCACTGTTTGTCTGGGCATCAGCCATACTGTAGATATAGGGCAATAGACTGTAGCGAAGATTAATCATTTTCAGAATAGCGTCGTAATATGGTGTTCCTTCCTCGCCAAACTGCCAGATTTCGCGTGGAGTGTCAGTTCCATGACTGCGAAGAACCGGAAGGAATGTAGCCCATTGGAACATTCTGGTATAATATTCCTTGTATTCATTATCTTCCACACCTTCCGGGAACTCACCTATCCAAAACCAACGGCCCCCATTTTTAGTGAAGAAACTGCCAACGTCAACCGTCCAGTAAGGATTGCCGGTAGCAAAATAATTAAGTCCTGATGGAATCTGCTGCTTGAATGAATTCCAAGACGCATGTGTATCGCCGTTCCAAACTATTGTGCCATATTTCTGCTGTCCTCCAAATGTAGACCGGGTAAGATTCACTACACGCTTTCTGTCGGTAGCAGCTCTTTGATGATCATAGATTCCCTTGGCATGATTGAGTGAATAAAGACATGCACGCTCGGCACCTAAAGTTTCCGAGAGAATTGCATCGTTAAGCTTCCAACGCCTTTCATGGTCAGTCCATGAATAGGGTCTATTATTCACCGGCTCCGGCAACTGATTCCAATCGCCGTCAAGAGGCTCGCTACTGTCACACCACCACGCATCGAAGCCATTGCTGAAAAACTCTTCATTCGCATACTTCCAGAAAAGATCACGGGCTTCCGGATTAAAAGCATCATATACCGAATGCTCAAGCATGAATCCTTTATTTCTGAAATCTTCTTCTTCCGAACAATACTGAGGATTATCCCAAATGCTTACCATCAGCTTTGCGTCAAGGGCATGAACAGAATCGGCAAGAGCTTTAGGATCCGGATAATACTCACGGTTCATCTTCATATATCCCCATCCCTGAGGCCAATAGTTCCAGTCCTGGACTATCATGTCGATTGGAACGTGCCTTCTGCGATATTCTTTTAAGGTATTCACTATGTCGTCTGATGAGACATATCTTTCCTTAGACTGTATGTAGCCAAACAGATATCTTGGCATCATCGAGACATTACCTGTGAGATATCGGTATCCCTCAATCACCTGCTCAGCCGAAGGGCCTAAAATGAAATAGTAGTCAACTGTATTCGCCGCTTCCATCTCCATAGAGGTCTCATACTCTGTAGGGGTTTCATCATAAGGAAGTTTTTCTATTGGTTTACTTTCAAATTTCATTGAGCAGCCGGCGTCAAACAACAGACCGTATCCACCGTTAGATACAAGCATGGGCACAAACGCCTTGAGATTGTGCTGCGTAAGATAGAGAGTCTTTCCCTCAAGATTCATATAGTCCTCCATGTGAGATCCGAGACCATACATAGCTTCATCCTCATAAGTTAAGAATGAAACCTTAAACTTCCTGCTTGTCCCTATCGTATCTCGTCGAAGCTCATCCTTTACAGTCACTTTGCCATTCGCTGTATTCTCCATGTGAGCTGAAGACTCATCATAAATTATTCGCTCTCTGACTACTGTATCACATGAATAGGGATTTGGCAAAAAGGTCTGCAGACCGGCCACCGGAATCCCTCCCCTCTCTGCTAAAAATATAATATTACCGTCATCACCGAGTAAAACAGTCAGGGAATCCGATTGCATGATAGTCAGTTCACCTCTTTTTTCTGTTTTAACATCCACTTTCTGTGGAGTGTAGGTGCACATTCCGGTAGCATTGTCAGTAGCTACACCTTCAGGATTCCATCTTACTCTGACTATTGTAGGAGTCACAAAGTCAATTATAGGCACCTGCGCTGACCCACAGAGGGCAATTATGGAAAAGAGAACGATAAGAAGTTTTTGCATAATTGGGAGGTATAAAAAAAGGACGCACGAGCCGTGCGTCCTTACAAGGTTGCCGGATTAAATTATCAATAATGAGGATCAGTTGCCACCACCGTCGATGGTCCGGATCTTACCGTTTTCATCAAAGGTAAGTTCGCAAACCTTCAAGCTGCGGAGCCATGACTTGCCTCCTGATGGCACGCTGTCATGATGGAAAAGATACCACTTTCCGTCATATTCAATGATGCTGTGGTGAGTTGTCCAACCTACAACGGGAGTGAGTATCTCGCCTTGATATACGAATGGTCCATAAGGATTGTCGCCGACTGCATAACAAAGCAGATGAGAGTCACCGGTCGAATATGAGAAAATATATTTTCCATCCTGCTTATGAACCCATGATGCCTCGAAGAAGCGGTGAGGATCGTCAGCGCGCAGAGGATTGCCGTTTTCATCTACAACCTGCACGGGGCGTGGTTCTTCGGCAAACTGAAGCATGTCTTTGCTCAGGCGTACGCAACGGCTTGGGAGCGATGGTTCTGCACCTTCGGGTAGATACGGAACTTCAAGCGCCTTATTGTCTTTATAACGCTGAAGCTGACCGCCCCAAAGACCACCGAAATACATATAATATTCATCCCCATCCTGAAGCACACACATATCTATGGAATAGCTGCCGCGGATTGGATCCGGCTGGGGAATAAATGGTCCCTCCGGACGATCACCGATTGCAACACCAACACGGAATATATCGTTCTTGTCTTTGAGTGGGAAATAAAGGTAATATTTACCATCTTTCTCAGCTATATCGCAGTCCCAAAGCTGGCGTCCTGCCCATGGAATGTCGGCTATGTCAAGAGCCTTGCCATGGTCTGTGACCTTTCCTGTCATCGGGTCGCCATCGATTGAAAGAACATGCATGTCTTTCATCACATACTGGTCGCCATTGTCATTCTCAACATTCTCACATTCCCAGTCGTGGGAAGGATAGATGTAGATCTTGCCATTGAAAATATGCACACTGGGGTCAGCCATGTAATCGGCCGGAAAAAGATATCGTTTTTCTGGGTTTTGCATGATGGTATATAGTTTTCAGTTGTTAGTTTTCACGATTTGGTTTCTATTTTCTATACTCGATTATTCGTTGTGACGGGATTCGATCTTACGGTTGATCTCATCTATGCGCTGGTCAGTGAGTTCATAACGGGAAATGATGAACATGGCGAGGATGAGAAGGATGGCAGGTATGATAGCCACAAGCCAGAGAATACCCTGCTGAGCCAGAGGTGTCTGATCAGGAAGTTCACTGTTGAAACCGACATAAGCAAGCACGAGACCCGGAACTACTCCGCCAAGAGCCATGCCGGCCTTGTAGAATATACCTGTGAGGGCATTTACAATGCCTGAAATTCTTCTGCCATGAACGTATTCACCATAAGAGATTACTTCAGGAACAAGAGCCCACATATAGCCGGTAGCAACGATGACACCTGTCGACTTTATGAATTGAGCGATATAAACGAGCCACATTCTCTGGAGGAAAGGAACCACAGAGACTATATAGAGCAAAGTCATGCCTACAATTGCTGTAACAAGGAATATATTGAACATCCCCCTCTTGCCCACAAGTTTCTTGATAGCAGGCACCATAGGCATGAAGATAAAAGCCGGGATAGAACCGAGGCCCATGAAGATTGAGAGTTCAGCTGCGCTGCCATGCATGTTGTAGTTTATATAGTAGGCACCTGCCGCGTTTCCTATTGCCATCATCGCGAAAGCTGTGATGAAGAAGAATGCGAGGATACGAAGAGGACGGTTATGTACAAATTCCATCCATAGGTCGGATACTTTCACATTTTCAGTCTCAGACTTATCCATAACCACTTTCTCCTTACACTGGGTGAAACAGAAAATGAGAAGCAACAATCCGATTATGCCATAAATAGCCATTGTGGCGAGCCACGCTGAATCATTGGTCGACATATCCTCCGTCTCTGTAGGATCGAAAAGTTTCAGAACGATTGGAATACCCGATCCTACGGCAAGACCGCCTACGTTGGCCATGAACATCCTGACTGACGTAAGTTTGGTGATCTCATTAGTGTCGCGTGTCAAAGAAGCATTGAGGGCGCCGTAGGGCACGTTGACGAGTGTATAGCACATCGACAGACCTACGTAAGTTATATATGCATAAAGAAGTGAACCTGAAAAACCATTCCAAAAACAAAGAATAGCGAATCCGGTCAAGGGTATGCCTCCTAAAATGAGATATGAGCGATATTTACCTAATTTAGGATCATGTTTGTCAACAAATGTTCCTACCAATGGATCCCAAATGACATCAATTATTCTTACAATCAAAAACATCACCGCAGCCACTGCAGGATCCAATCCATAGACATTGGTGTAAAAGAAGAGCAGATACATGCTGATGGTCTGATAAATCAGGTTTTGGGCCAAATCGCCCGAACCAAACCCGATACATTTCAGCATGGAAACTTTGTAGAAGCCCTTGGCCTCATTCTTTTGGTTGTTTGGGTTCATTTTATTGTTGTTTTGAATATTTTCCGAAATTTTCTTCTTATTTTGTATGTTTGCTGATTTGCTTACTTATAGGATTATTCGGTTTCTTTGCATGATACTTGAATTCAATTTCCCTGTTGATCTGGTCTATCCGTTTGTCATCAAGATCGTAACGGGAGATTACAATCATAGCCAAAATCAGCAAAAAGCATGGAATCACTGTCATAAGCCACAAGATACCTTGCTGAGCCTCTGCCGATTGAGTAAAATAATTACTGTCGAATCCGACCCATGCAAGCACGAGTCCCGGCACTACTCCTCCAAGCGCCACACCTGCCTTATAAAAGATACCGGTGAGGGCATTCACAATTCCACTTATGCGACGGCCATGCACATATTCCCCGTATGCAATCACATCAGGAACAAGCACCCACATATAGCCCGTCGCAATCACCACTCCTACCGACTTGATGAACTGAGCCGCAAATATTGCAATCATCTGGCCTTGGAATGCCGGCAGCTCAGTAACGATATAAAGCAAGATGAAACCTACCATTCCTATAGAAAGTGAAATATAGAAAAGAGCTTTCTTGCCTACCAACTTACTGAAATAAGGGATAAGCGGAAGGAATATGAAAGCCGGCAAGGAACCGAATGCCATGAACCATGAGAGTTGCTTGGCATCACCTCCAATATTATAGCTCATATAATAAGGGATAGCAGCGTTGCTGATCGACAACATTGCAAATGAAATCACAAAAAAGAGTGAAATAATACGCAATGGGCGATTCTGGACAAACTCCATCCAGAGGTCGGAGAATTTCACCTTTTTTGTTGCCCACCTGTCCATCACGACAGTCTCTTCACATTGGCTGAAGCAGAAAAACAGAAGCATCAAAGCCACAAAGGCGTATATGGTCATACATACAAGCCACGACATATCATTGTTCGACAAGTCCTGTGACTCTGTTGGATCAAGAAGCTTAAGGATATAAGGCACACCCATTCCCACTGCAAGGCCACCGAGATTTGCCATGAACATTCTGACGGTAGTCAACTTTGTGATTTCATTGGTGTCGCGTGTTAGTGAGGCATTCAAAGCCCCATAAGGCACATTTACAATTGTATAGCATAGCGACAACCCTATATATGTAAAATATGCATACACGAGTGAGCCGGGTATTAGATTCCAGAAGCAAAGGATCGAATACCCTGCAAGCGGCAGACCTCCAAACACAAGATAAGTCCTGTACTTGCCCCATTCCGGGTAATGCTTGTCGACATACATACCCACCAATGGATCCCATATCACATCGATAATTCTGACAATAAGAAACATTATCGCGGCTGCCGACGGTGACAGTCCATATACATTTGTGTAGAAAAAAAGCAGATACATGCTGACAGTCTGATAGATAAGATTCTGGGCAAGGTCGCCCGAACCGTATCCTATGCACTTCAGCATTGAAAGTTTGTAGTAACCTTTCAGTTCGGCTATTCGTTTATGGTCTACCATAGTTGTTGTTGTCTTTTTTGGTGTTAGATTTTAGGTCTTCGGATGCGTTCTGTCCTTTAGGAATCATTTGTTGTCCATGACGGCGAGCACACCGCCATTGGTCGGTATCGTTACCTTGATATTACCTTTTTTATCTGCCTTTATATATTTAACGTTTCCAACGAGACTTTTATCATCTGAATATAGTTTTACGTTGGAACCGTCAGCACCGGCAGGAACCGGAATATTGACAGTCAGGGCTTCTTCCTGGGCATTTAATCCTGCCACATACCATTTGTCGCCGCTTCTGCGCGCCATAATAAGATATTTGCCGGGATATCCGTCGATAAACTTCACTTCATCCCATGTGGTAGGAACAGTTTTCATGAAGTCTACAGCCCATTCGGGCGCATCTTCAAGATTATTGGGTGCCATCGCGAAATGCTGCACCGGACTTTGGAAAAGCACAGCTGTTGCAAGTGCAAACACATCGCTGGTCATGCGTTTTGTGCCATGTTGGTTGTCTGCCCCATAATATTTGTTAAGGGTGCTTCCACCGAAGTCCATGCTTCCCACAGTGTTGCGTACAAGAGGATGAATGCAGGCGTTCTTTGCCTCAGCATCACACATTCCCTGTGAGAAATGAAGGTTCTCACTGGCAAGTACTGCCTCGCTTGCAGCGAAATTAGGATACATCCTGTCCCAACCTCTCGGAAGTGTGCAGCCGTGGAATATCACAAGTATCCCGTGGTCATTGGCATCTGAAAGTATATCATGGTAAAGACGCATCGTCTCCTGCTTGTCTCCGCCAAAGAAATCGACCTTGATGCCACGTATTCCGTTTTTCTGCATCCAAGCCATGTCCTTACGGCGCTTCACTATATCATTCATAATTCCGCGTGGACCCTGAGGAGCATCATTCCAACTTCCGTTTGAATTATACCACAGGTAGAGATCCACACCTTTCTCTTTGCCGTACTTTGCAAGTCTCTCTATTCCGTCATAGCCTATCTGGGTGTCCCATAATGCATCTACAAGAACTGTATCCCAACCCATGGCTGCAGAGAAGTCGATATACTTCTTTTGCTCGTCAAAGTTGCAGCTTGGATCCATCTTTATGATCCAGCTCCAGCTTCCCTTTCCATAATCATAGTCCTTTGAAGGCTCATAGATTTGCTCCACGAGGTCGAATGGAATAGTAGTCTCGGCTATAGGTGCCAGATCTGATCCTACTGTCACAGTGCGCCATGGAGTGTAGCCAGGAAGTGCTATCTGCGCTCCCGTAGATCCGAAGCCATTGTTCTCGCCTTGTAGAGGATAAGCTATTGCATAGTTGCCATCTTTCTTGTTTGCAAGGTGTGAACCACAATAATCGCCGGCAATTCCTGTCTCTGAAATCAAAGTCCATCCGTTTTCGCCATTCTTGAATAGGCATGGGAAAGTGTAGCCGTTGCCCCAACCGTTCTTCCCCATGGCATCGTCGAGGTCATAATTCGTCTCATAGCTTGGTGCAGTGCGTGCAAATCCGGTCATAGGCTGCATCTGCGGACAAAGGAATGTAGTGGTGCCTTCAGGGAAATTAAATCCTGTCACCTCGCTGTTGACAACGGCAGAAAGCGTCTCACCTTTTGGAAGCAGTTTATATCGGAATGCAATATTGTTGTCGCTGACACGCATCTGAATATCAAATACGGGAATTCCATATTGAGAAACAGTAAAGGTCTCCTCATTGGCAAGATAATTCACTTTGCTCTTCTTGATATTCGACAGTGAATATGAATCAGTCACCTCCTTGATTCCGGAAGCAGCTGTGATGTCAAGACCGGTAGTATAGTCACCAATATTTGTAGAAAGTCCAAGAGGCGAAGGGAGTAGGAATTCCTTACCGTCATAAGCTACACTGTAGCTTACATTCATGCCGTTGTCACTTACAGTTACAACTGTCTTTCCATCCGGGCTTGAGAGCTTATATGTGTCAGGCTTGAACATTGCCTCCGCAGAGTAATTAAGTTTAGGGTCATCGACGCCCATGGTCTTCAGCATTTCCTCGGCATAGCGGCTTCCAAGTTCACGATATGCATAAGCAGTGAAGTGCAGGCCGTCGCCCCGTTGAGGCAGACCGGCAGAAGACACCACATGAGCTGTTGGCAAAGTCTCCGGAAGAGTATTGATAATGGCATTATGTCCGCCGCAGATGCCACCTTTTTCTGTCGAGACCACTTCTCCGGCGAGCAACGGGATCGAATTCGGAGCCAACCCGAGATCTGAAAGCAGATCGTCGTAGACCTTTTTTACTTTTGCCGGCCATTGGGAATCACCGTTGTTGGATTCTCCCTGATGCAGGAGAATACCCTTGATCACCCCATCCTTCTGTGCTTTTTTTGCGCACTCCACAAGGCGGTCATAAGGTTTGTTGTCATAAGCTTTCATGAAGCCTTGAAACCACTCTGCTTCCGAAGTGACTGAGTTCGGGTCGTAATCTTTACTGAGATGCTCTATCTTGCACCCTCCTACTGCCACTGGAATTACACCTACAGTGACATTCTCCGGAAGATTGTCTACCATCGTGCGTCCAAAATAGTCGGCAGGTGTGAGACCGGTATGCTCCCTTACGAGTGGCGGCACTGCAACATACCACTCCCCTTTTGTTCGTTTAGGGTTATTGAAGTCTACAGCCGACATAACCTTGAATCTTTCAGGCACATCCTTACGGTCCATTGGCTCAACCCTTGCATTCCCTTCCATGTTTGACTGTCCGAGACAAAGATATATGTGGAAATTAGGGTCTTGCGCATTAGCGGTAATGGCAGCTGCCATTACTGCCGAGCCCAACATTAGTGATTTCAGAATTTTCATATTATATGTTGTTAAGTTGTCAGAATTGTCAGAAAATGAAAGTTGTTTTATTTCTTTATTTTTCGTCCGTTGACGATATATATGCCCGGGGTTGTGACATCTGAGATTGAATTGGCTATGCGGATGCCCTGCATATTGTAGACTGGTCCATCTGTTGCCATATCGCCTGTTATGCTTTCAACTGCGGTTGAATTCGGGTCGTTAGATACAAATATATTCTTTATTCGATGTGTCTGCCCTCCGAGAGTCCAGAATCCTACGATGTGGATATGCGACGGATCAACTTTCCTTCCGGTGTTGGAGACCATGTTCTTAAGATCTACAACCATTCGCTTTTCTCCTTTAAAGTCATGCTCTGTCGGATCGCTCCAATAATTATCCTGGTCAAAGAGACGCAATGAAAGCCCATTGTTGCCATTAGTCTCCATTTCGCATATCAGATAATTATAGTCTGAGAGATCGAGTCCTTGAGAATATTTCCAACCTGCGAAACCGTATGTGCCGGTGGAGAATTCTTTCTTATTCTCGTCGAAAGTGCCGGTTTCCCATATATTTGGATTGAAATATCCATTGAGCAATGGGAAGGGGGTGGAAACAAACCTGAATTCCACTGACTCTTTTTTCCCATTTATTTCGTAACCTACTGTGCAATCAGTCTCACCCGGTTTGACAGCTACAAATGAATTATCCTCCCACTGCACAATATTTGGATCGGAAAGCGAGACTTCGATATCACTGTCAAGATTGAAGTCCACTCCAATTCCTCTGTCGGCAATAAGTGCCGCACTGGTAGAGCTTCCTGTCACAATTATCTTCTCATCCGACACATTTACTCCTCGCGGAGAAAAATACAAACCTACGTTTTGCACCTCGGGAAGTTCACAGCCCGCATATTCATTAAACCAATGATAGGTAGACCATAGACATCCGTCCGGATCATTATACATAGTATAATTTCCTTCGCTTCCCTGTTTTCCGTCGAACTTGGCAAGGAGTTCCGGACCTGTGAAGAGCATCCAGCCCACGTTGCCGGTGCGGTCTGCAAGAAGCTTGAAGTTTGCGCCAAATCCTGAGCCAAGCATCTGGCCGGTTATACTCTTGCCCCATGAGGCATTATACTTGGAAGGGAGCCAGTCCATTTCTGTCACGAGCATGGGTGCAATTGCAGCGCAAGGCTCAATCTGCTTCTTCCAGCCTGATGCGAATGAGTCGTATCCACCGCCGTAGCTGCCACCCAGTTCATGACTCGGTTCAATCGCATCGCTGCCATACCACCCCGGATAGACATGGACTGCATATCCTATATTTTCTCCTTTAATCGGATACTTGGCGAAGCCTGCATATTGCGATTGGTATGATGTTCCGGGCACCCAAAGAATGTTTTGGCAACCCTTCTCACGCATGAAATCCACAATTTCCTGAAAGAACTGAGTCAGAGCCTTGTTGCAGGCGTCACTGCCCGATCCATATTGACCGTCAGTTCCCTTTATCTGCACCGGTTCGTTGGCAAGTTCAAACATTATATAGGGATTGTCGGTGAGACGTTTTTGTGTGGCTACATAGCCCCACACTTGTTTCAGATATTTGTGGTAAGTGCCTCCGACCTCTATCTTTTCAGGACAGACACCCGGCGGACGCATCACCACATAGAGGCCCTTGGATATTGCATATTCCGCCATAGGAATGAAAACATTGTCAAGGTATTTTGCGAAACGCTCAAAATCAAATGCGGAAATATCATTCTCACCCGTGGTCTGGACTCCCGGCTTATTGCTCCAGTAGGGATCCATGTGCATCCTGAGATAGGTCATTTTCCAACCGGCACGGTCCATCACTCCGTCGAGGATGTCCTTGTTATATTTAAGGCATGCAGTTATGTCGTAGTCGCTCCATTTCGTGCCCATCTCGTTAAACCAGGGGCTATAAGTCTGGCCAAAACCGTGGAGATTAACTTTATTGCCATTTTCATCCATAAGCCAGCGGCCCTCTACATGAAGTTTTGGCATCTCCATACCGGGCCATCCCCACGCCTGCACGGTGCATAGCATAGCCGCAATAACCAAAAATATTCTCGTAATCCTCATTTTCATAACCCTTTAGGTTGTGCTTGCGAAACTTAAATCACTTAAATTGCCAGTAATCGAAATTAAAGAGTTTCGGTCCCTTACGACCGGTGAAGACGAAATAGAGATCATGCACTCCATCAACGTCAAACTTCGTTGGAACTTCAATATATGCGAAGTTTTCCCAGCTTCCTGTGCCGGGAACTTTTAGCTCTGCCACGAGTGGACCGTCTACAGAATCCGTATGCACCTCAACTGTCCCGCCGCGGAGTCCGCTGGCAGCTGAAGCACAGAAAGTCTTGTTCCCTCCATTCATGAAATCCACGTTAGCCACCTTTATGAAATCACCATTGTGTATGTCGCTGACATAGACACCTTCCTTGACATTCTGTTCTGATGAAACGCCCTGTGACCATGCCATAGTCTCAGCCTCCACTCTTTTATATGGATTCAGATTTCCAACAGCAGGAGCTCCCTCTTTTGTAGGAAGTATTTCAGGGAAAGTGCCGTCTGCGTTGTATTCGAACGGTTCAACGCAAATGCTACGTCCGAAGCCACCGCCACCCGGTAGATTTCCGGTGTGATAGAAGAAATATGATTTTCCTTTGTAGTCTGTCACGCCACAATGATTCGTAAATGAGTTCGTCTCATCTTTCTGTGGCATTATTGTGCCCATATATTTCCATGGTCCGGTAGGACTGTCGCTCATGGAGTATGCTATACGCTCAGGAATTCCGCCGGCAGCATAGAGCATGTAGTATTTTCCATCTCTCTTGTAGAACCAAGGGCCTTCCGTGTATGAACTGCCATACTTCTTGCCGGGTTCCATCGGGACTTCCTTACCCGGTCCAAAACCGGCTTCATCAGGAACGAGCTTCTGCACCTCTCCCTCGAAAGAGATCATGTCATCATTTAGTTTCACATAATAGATGGTTGGATTCCCCCAGAAAAGATAAGCCTGGCCGTCATCGTCAATGAAACAAGTTGGATCAATGAAATCCCAGCTTCCATCTGCAAGCGGTTTGCCTAAGGCATCCTTGAACGGGCCCGTCGGAGAATCACCGACTGCAACGCCTATTGCCATGGCTCCGGTCAGTTTTGAATGTAAAGGTACATAGAAATAGAACTTGCCGTTGCGCTCAACACATTGAGGAGCCCAAGCACGATCATCGCCCCATGAGAAATCCTCTATAGCAAGTGGTGAACCGTGGTCGGTCCAGTTGACCATATCGTCAGTGGAATAGACACGCCATTCCTGCATCCAGAAGAAATCAGCGTTATTCTCGTCATGACCGGTATAGACATATAGACGTCCGTCATGGACCATCGGCGCCGGATCGGTGGTGAAGCATGTCTGCACCAACGGGTTTTCAGCAGACATAGAGATTGCAGCAAGTAGAGACAGAGCTGAGATTATTTTTTTCATGACTTTTGAAATTAGCCCCCCGGCCCCCTAAAGGGGGGGAGCCGGGAAGGGATTGGGGAAGCGATTTGGAAGCCCCCTTCAGGGGGATTGGGGCTTATATTATTTAAAGAGAAGCGGGACAAATTCATTGAGCGACCGGCGCCATGTCAGCCATTCATGGTGAGTACCGGGAGATTCGTAGTAGATATTGTTGATGCCGGCATCAGTAAGGGCTTTGCAGATAGCGGGAGCACCGAAGTTTTCTTCGGAACCCATACTCATGAAGAGCACCTTAACCTTGTCGTTGAAAGCCTTCGGATCTTTGAAAACACCACCGTAGGCATTTTCAATATTGTTATTGAGGCCGAAGATAGCACCGCTGAAAGCACCGATATGTGAGAATTTGTCAAGGTTTGTAAGAGTTATGTCGAATGTCTCCTTACCTCCCCATGAAAGCCCCGCCATAGCACGGTTTTCACGGTCGGTCTTGACACGGAAAGTATTTTCAATGTAAGGGATCAGGTCGTTGAGCAAAACCGGAGTGAAAGATGCACCGAATTCCTGCATTGTCTCTCCTTTTCTCGACCCGAAAATATGGCTGCAGTTGCCGTTGTCCATTACGACTACCATGGGGACTGCATTGCCGGAGGCTATGGCATTATCGAGAATGTTTGCCATCATGCCTTGCTTTGACCATCCTGTCTCGTCTTCACCCATTCCGTGCTGCAGATAGAGCACCGGGTATTTGGCATTAGGATTGGTTTCATATTCGGCAGGGGTATATACGAAGCATCTGCGTTGCTTACCCTCGGTATTGGAGTAATATTTACATTCCCTTACCTGCCCGTGAGGAATGTCTTTGTTGAATGTAGAATAAGCTGCAACTTCAGGTGCCTCGGGGATTTCGATACCGGAGCACTCTTTGCCACAGCCATAGAATGTCTCAGACGCCGGATCGATCACCGACACGCCGTCAATTACAAGAAAATAATAATGGAAACCCTCCACGAGAGGATCGGTCGTAACAGACCATACTCCATTTTCATCTTTAACCATGTCATACTTCTTACTGCAAATATCGACCTTGACATCTTTAGCCTCAGGTGCATGGAGTTTGAAAGTGGCCCGGGAGGAATTGTCGACACATGGGTAGATAGCCTCGGGGACATTGGTTGAAGCTGTGATTCCTTCTGCGGGTTGATCAGCAAAGGCACACGATAGGCCAAAGGAAAATAAGATTGCAGTTAAAGTGAAGTATTTCATGATTAGATGATTTATGGAAACAAAAAAAGAAATCGGGGCGGGGTTATTCCCGCCCCGAAAAAGTATCACTATATAGTTAGATTATTTCTTGATATATTTCTTACCGTTAGAAATATAAAGGCCCGGAACAGTGACCTCATCAAGAGAGTCAGCCACCTTCACACCCTGAAGGTTGTAAACACCTGTGTTGACCTTAACAGGAACTACAACAGCGTCGACTGCATCACCCTTAAGAGTATAAAGAATTATATTTGTAAACCATGCAGTACCCACGTATTTACCCATGTTAGGAGTCCAGCGATTTGGGCCACCTTCGCCTTCACATTCCTTAGCTGTACAACTGATGGTCTGAGTGCTCCATTCTTTAGTAATCTTAAACGGAGTAAACGAGCCTCCATCAGAATAAGTTTTATTATTCTGAATACCAGAGTTTATTTCAGCCTCTTCTGTTCCCTTTACATCCATTGAAATATAGTATGTTTCTCCAGGAGTAAAGTCATAATTCATAGCAAACTGAACGTCCCATATATTGGCACATTCTTCAGGATTTTCAACTTTCAAACATGATTTTCCGTCTTCTTCGACGTTTTCAAATTTGGCATTACCACCCCATCCTCCGAGTGTTCCACTGCCTTCACCAGCATAGAAAGAGGCGAGAATATCCTTTGCAGGTTCTTCGGGATCGTCTCCTTCAACTTTCTTTTCAACCACTACATTGTTCATATAGAAGTCAGCTGCTGGCGCAATAGATGCACAGCATACAGCAATTGTTTTAAATCCGCCATCCTTCGCAGCCATTCCTGCGGTAACTGTAACTTCCGCTGAGTAAGTTTGCCATTCTGGCTTTGTCTCAAATCCATTAATACCACCGGAATATGTACCCTGATTTCCCTGAGTTTGCATTCCGATGTTACGCGTATCTGTACAGTAGTGATCAAAAGAAATCTTAACTACATCATTTTCCTGAAGGGCTTCTCCTTCATTGAAACAGATGAACATCTGGCATTGCCAATCATCGAACTTACCGTCTTTATTTGGTTCTTGCTCAGGAATTGCCAATTTAAATGCCTTGACATCTCCTGCAGGAGCATCTACTACAGGAGCATTTCCTGTCCAAGCAGCTTTGATTGATGCAGTTTCTCCATCTGCAGCCTTTCCACCAGTGATAATTGATTCCCACTTAGCACTTGCTGAAGAAGCTACGAGAGCAGCTGCTGCAAAAAGTAAAAATTTTTTCATGTTAATTTTAATTTGGGTTAATAAAAATGAATAAATATGAAGTCAGGGGCGAGGGCTTATCCCCGCCCCTGATTTATTATTTAGTTGTTTTCATAAGCCTCACAAACTTTACCATACTGAGGTTTACGCTGATAGTTTTGGTTCCAGAGACCGATCGGTTCATCGGGACGCCAGCCGCTACCTGCAGGGCTGTCTGTCTGAGCCCATTGGCAGATACCAAACTGCTGATCAGTCGGAATAATTTCAAAATACTTCTGGATGATAAACTTGTAGTAGTCACCCATTTCAAGTTGCTGTTCGAAAGTAACGTTGCCGGTATGAATAGTATTACCTTCTGCATCTTCGATACCCATGTCGAGCTCAGTAATTCGGATAAGTTTTCCGGAAGCAGCCAGGATATTAAACATATTGACCACTGCTTCTTCATTCTTAGCCTGCTTTGCAGCGTCAAGGCAATAAGTTACATGCATCTGAGTACCGATACCATCAATCTTAGCACCCTTAGATTCCCATTTATTGATCCAATTAACAAGGCTTGTGCACTTGTCGTTGTTGTTGTAGGCTGCTTCAAGGTTGTAGTCGTTGATGAAGAGCTTGAGGTCTGAAGGATTAGCTTCTTCCTGAGCTGCATAAGCTTCACGAGCATATTTTTCAGCGAGCACTACATAGTCTTCACCGAGATAATCCTGCCAGTAGAAGTTGTCGGGATCAGCCTTGGCGGGATCGGTCTTCAAAGGAATATCGCCCCATGTGTCTTGCAGAGGTTCGTTGACGAGATCCCAAGCCTTGACCTTACCTTCTGTTGCATCCATCGAACCATAGATCCAGCGTTTGAGTTCCTTGTCGAGAATTTCATACTTTTCTTCAGGCGACAATGGAATACCTCCGCCCGTAACCATAACCGTGTAGTGATCTACGATTCGAGAAGAAACGATTGCACCACGCATTTCTTTCGAAACAAAGTTGTCGGTAGAACCACCGAGATCGCAAGTTCCGTTTGTGATGAGTTCGCGACCATTGAGCTTGAAACTGATGTCGTCGAAATAGTAGGTATTTGCTTCTGCAAAATCATTGAGATTGAAAGCAATTGAATGTCCGCCAGACCAATCAGAGCTACATGTACCGGATTTTGTATAGGTGGTCCAATCGTTAGTGAAAGCGACACTTCCGATAGCGTCCCAGTGGAGATAGCTGCCCGGATCACCGTGTACCTGAGTTCCGGCACTTGCATCCTTATCGGCACGCACATTCATAGAAACCTCCCAAGTATCGCCGGCACTGAAGCTTTCGCCGGGGAAGTTGAGCCAGAACTGGCTATCCCAAGCTGCTTCTACCATATCGTCTGTCTGAACCTGGATACATTCTCTATTGACAGTCATTTCTACAGATCCTGCTCCTGCAACAGTCATATAATAACCTTCTACAAGACGAGAAGGGATAAAGGACCCACGCATTTCTTTAGAAACATAGTTATCAGTCGAGCCTCCAAAGTTACATTCACCATTCACTACCAATTCCTGACCATTAAGCTTGAAGCTGATATTATCGAAATAATATTCATTGGCTTCTGTAAAATCATTAAGGTTGAAAGCAATTGAGTGGCCGCCGTTCCATTCTGAACCACATGTGCCGCTTTTCTTGTAAGTTTCCCATTCAGTAGTGAAACCCACAGCTCCTACAGCATCCCAGTGCAGATAGCTGCCTGGATCGCCGTGCACCTGAGTGCTGGCAGATGCTTCCTTCTTTGCCCTTACATCCATCGACACCTCCCAAGAGTCGCCTGCCTGGAAAGACACGCTGGGGAAGTTGAGCCAGAACTGGCTATCCCAAGCTGCCTCTACCATATCATCTGTAATGACCTGAATACACTCTCTCTTTACGTATTCCTCATGCGTCTGAGAGGGGTCGACAGGAAGTGGCTTGTCGGCGATAAGGCCATTCAGATATTTAGTGTTCTGCTGAGAATGCCATACAAGAGTATGACCATACACCTGCATACCGGCATTGGTGGCAGCTTCAACAAAGCTCATGACAGTACCGAAATTCATGTTTCCATTATTGTCAACAATAGAAGCATATTTCATGGCATTTCCAGTAGTGACCATGTCAAAATTGGAGTTAGTCAGCATATAAGCAGCCCCGGCCTTGAGATATTCGTCGGCGTTCACACCGGTTCCAAGAGTGAAACCGGGGTGAGCTGAACGATTTACATATTCTTTTAGAGGCTTATAGTCGGCAAGATAAGCAAGACGAGCGTCGTCTGCAGGCTGCTCCACAAGATAGTTGGCGGTGTCGAAATAATCGGCACATGATGCAAACATCATCGGAAGCGCCATTGCCAAATAATAAATTTTATTCAGTTTCATGATTCAATTCATTTATTGTAGGTGGGATTGAAATTGAATTCCGGTACAATTTGGCGTGAACGAAGCACAAGGATGTCGTTTGTCTCAAACTGACGGGGTCCAAAGTCGACCTTATATTCAAGATATAGACCGTCGCGATCCTCGTTGCCGAAGCTATTCTTCTCGCCATCCTTCACGAATTTGCCTATGCCGCTTGCAGTCATACCGGGAGTGTTGGTAGTGATAGTGCAGTTATCGCCATCAAACTTGAGGATAAGATCGCAAGTAAGGGTTTTCACTGACTCACCGTCAGGAACGATAGTGGAAAGTGGGAATACAAGTTCTGTCATAGATTTAGTAGTAAGTCTCACTACTTCATCCTGCT
>CAYQXG010000014.1:0-40285 GCA_964421525.1 uncultured Sangeribacter sp.
AAAAAATAAAAAGGGAAGGCCGCAGCAGCGAACTTCCCTTTCATAAAATAAGCAAGTATGTTTTATTATTTTATGGGGTCTTATTTAATTATAAATTATCAATGCTATTATTAATAATTTACAATGGCGATGAATTAGAGACGGGCTTTTTCGCGTTCGATATATGCATCAATTGAAAGACCGTTGCCGAGAATGAATTCAGGATAATCTTTCTTGATGGTCTCGTAGCATTTCATGGCGTCGCCATATTTCTTCTGCTCGTCAAATACAACCGCCTGCTTCATGAGAGCACGGGGTGCAATCTGAGGGTTGCCTTTTGCTTTCTTAACGGCATTCTTGAATGCAGAGATTGCATCTTCATATTTCTTCAGGTTCACGTAGCAGTCGCCAAGAAGAATCTGAGCGTTGGCGTCAAGCACCTTGTCTTTTGAACTGAATTTCTTAAGGTATTTTACAGCGTCGTCATATTTGCCTGACTCGTAAAGGGTTTCTGCAGCACTGATTGATGCGAGGTTCCCTGCGGGGGAGCTGCTGTATTTGTCAGCCACCTGCTTGTATTGGGCGGCTGCGAGAGAGTCGTTGCCATTGGTGGTTAGCTCAACTTTATTGTAGGCCTCCATAGCTTTGTTGTTGGTAGGCACTTTGTAAAGATAAAGCCATGCAAATGTTAGGGCAGCCACAACAAGGATTGCTCCCATTGCGATACCCATTGCTTTCTTGTTAGTTTCTATGTTACGTCCGAGGTTTGTGAGCCTGTTGTTGATATTATCCAATGAATCAGGCTGCTCGGGTGTCTGGTTGCTTGATGCCATTTTATAATTGTTTCTTTATTATCTATTCAAATATATGTGCATTCAGAACGAGTTGCGCTCTGCAATCCTCATTCGGAGCACAAAGTTAATAATTTTTTTTGTCGTATGCAAAAAAAAAGATAAAAATTGTGGTCGTAAGTTTTAAGATGTCGCTCTTCTGTCTTCAGAAGCTATGATGATGCATGCATGAGGCTGCCTTCTTTCTTGTGTCCCTATCCGAAATGGAAGCTTTCCTGAAGATGCCAAAGAAAAATCTAATCAGACGAGGCGGATAAAGTTTAGTTCGAAATCATCGAAAGAATAAAGAACTATGCAAAGGAGAGTGATGATGAGAAGAAGGTATTGGCTCATTGTTATTGCCTTAAGCTTGCGTGAAACTGTCACCGGATTCCTGTGCATCATGGTGAATACCCAAGCTGATGATAACAAAAGCACTATTGCTATCGATATGCCCACCCACGGGGATACATATTCCACTGCAGTGGGGCGCAGTATCAATATCAATGCAACTATGATGGTGTTGCCGAGATACACAAATCTTGTGAAAAATCCCCCTTTGGCGGTAACCAATGTCTCTTTGCCATTTTTGAGGTCTTCTTCGTAGCGCAGATACTGGATGGCAATGTGTGCGTTTGCTGCCATTAGTCCGTTTATCACGGAGTAAATCACAATTGGAAGCAGATCTGAGCAATCAGGATTCTGTATGATCGCTGTTCCACTGACTGCCACTGGTCCAAACAGAAGGAATGTAACAACTATCGACCATCTGGTGCGTACCATGGGGTTAGGTCCGGCAAAATAGAAATATAAGATCAAAAGGATAAGCGCTACATAGCCCACGCCAATCCATCCCACAAACGAAAACAATGCCAATCCTGTGGTCAGGGCAAGAAGCCCGATTGCATCGGCCACAACTTTCATAAGGTGGGTCCTTGCGGAATTGAAAGACCTCGAATTTCTGTCGCCCATACCGGAGATATTCTCTCCACCGCTATAACGGAGGTCGGTGAATCCATGATATAGGTTGGCTGAGATTTGAAGCAGCATGGCAAATATAAGGGTCATGACTGCCGGGAATAGGGTTATTCCACCTCTGATGACAGATGCCGTAAGCCCGGCCATGACTGCGCCTAAGCCTAAGATCAGCGACGCCGGGTGGGTGTTGTGGGCAAGGGTGCGGGTTAGAGTGTTCACGTTTATATAATCCTGTTGAATGAATAATTAAGTTGGCTCAGACACCTAAATACAGTATGGCGGCAAGAGATCCGACGCCGATGATCACCCAAAGTATCACAGCCTGAATAAGTGGCTTCACGCCAACCTGTCTGATGACTTTTATGCTCAAGCCGGCACCGATGGCAAAGAGGACGGCTATCAGGCATTGCTTGGCGATAACGACCAAGCCGTTATAGAGTGGGCGAAGGGTATCGGTGCCGATGTATGTATTGAAAATCATTGCAAGCACAAAAAGGAAAATAAACCAAGGTATTGATACCTTTCCTTTTTTCCCATCCTCATCATCGGCAAGAGATGAGTTCTTGGTGCAAAACCACATGGTGAAGAATGCGAGGGGAATTATCCAGAGGGCTCGTGTGCATTTGATCAGGGTGGCAAGGTCACATGCTTCATTGCCATAGCTTGCTCCTGCCCCCACAACCGAGCTTGTGTCATGTATAGCTATGGCAGCCCATGTGCCGAATTGATGCTGCGTCAGTCCGAGAGCGTGCCCCATTGGGGGAAATATGAAAAGTGCTATAGCATTGAGTATGAATATAACTCCGAGCGAGACTGCCATTTCATTTTCCTTGGCATTCAGCACTCCTCCCACAGCGGCAATCGCACTTCCTCCGCAGATTGCTGTGCCCGATGATATCAGATAGGATATCTTTGAGTCTATGCGCATGAAACGCCCGAGCAAAACGCCGGCAACCATAACCACAATAACAGAAACCACAGTGAAAATCATCCCTTCTGCACCGCTCTGCAGTGATTTTTCGAGATTCATTCCGAATCCAAGACCAACGACTGAAGCCTGGAGAAGATATTTTGACAGTTTCTTGTTGAATTTGGGATAGGGGATGCCAAATATCAGGGCAAAGACAAGTCCGAGGAATAATGCGACAGGAGCAGATATAAAACTTGATCCGAAAATCAATTGGAACGGGATGAACATAAGGGCGAGCAGTACCCAATACAGATATTTTGCCATAGGTGTCAGATTTCAGTTGGTGGAAATCAAAAATATTGGTGCAAATTTAACACTTTTGAGGGAATCGGCAAAATAAATACTTGATGAAGTTGTCTAAACTTATTTTTTTATTAAGATTTCGGACTGTTTTTTATTTATGAAGGAGAAACAATCCTCTCAAATCTTATGAGTCAGGGCCTAAGTTTAAGCAACTTCGATAAATGGGTATGAAATTATTGTTATATTCATAAAAAGAGAAAAATGGAAGTGAGAATTGAAGATGGATGGAAAAGGGAGTTGGTCAAGGAGTTTGAGAAGCCATATTTCATGCAGCTGGCATCTATTGTGAGAATGGAATATGGCAACCCTCAGGTTCGGGTCTATCCGCCTGCAGGAAAGATTTTCTCTGCTTTTGACAATTCACCATTCAGCGACACCAAAGTCGTGATTATTGGGCAGGACCCATACCATGGTCCGGGTCAGGCAAACGGGCTTGCCTTTTCTGTGTCTCCGGGAATCATGATTCCACCTTCTCTCCGCAATATTTTCAAGGAAATCAACAGCGACACAGGAGCCCCTGTTCCTGTAGACGGCGATCTGACACGATGGGCGCGTCAAGGTGTGCTTCTGTTGAATGCAACTCTTACTGTAAGGGAACATCAGCCGAGATCTCATGCGAATATCGGCTGGAGCGAGTTTACCGATGCTGCCGTGCGTGCATTGAATGAGCATGGCGAGAACGTAGTCTTTATGCTTTGGGGTTCTGATGCTATCAGGAAGGGCAGTATGATCGACACTGACCGTCATCTTGTGCTAAAGGCTCCGCATCCGTCTCCGCTCTCTGCATCAAGGGGTTTTTTCGGTTGCAGACACTTTTCTCAAGCTAATGAATATCTGACTGCACATGGAAAAACGGCTATCATTTGGTGATAGCCATTTCAAGTTTTATTCTTACAGTTTAAATAAGTTCAATTCCGGCAGCCTTGCAGGTTGCTACCTGTTCTTCCGGCCATATAGAAGCCTGGACTTCACCGATGTGTGCTTTCTGAAGCAGATACATGCACAATCTGCTTTGGCCTATGCCGCCTCCGATGGAGTATGGGAGTTCCCCTCCAAGAAGAGATTTATGGAAGTCAAATCGGGCACGGTCCGGACATCCTCTCAATTCCAGTTGCTCCATCAATGACTCCGGACTCACGCGTATGCCCATCGACGAGAGTTCAAATGCGCTTTGGAGAATTGGATTCCAGAAAATAAGGTCGCCGTTTAATCCACGATAACCATCAGAATTCATCGAATTCCAGTCGTCATAATCTGGAGCTCGTCCGTCATGCGGCTCGCCGTTGGAAAGGTCAGCTCCTATTCCTATAATAAACACCGCCCCATGCTTCTTGGCAATTTCATTCTCTCGTTGTTTTACTGACATATCCGGGAACATGTCGAGAAGTTCCTGCGAATGAATGAAAGTCACTTCGTCGGGGAGCCAAGGAGTGATATGGGGAAAGCGTTCATAGATTTCGGCTTCAACCTTTTTTATTGCTCCGAAAATCTTCTTTACAGTCTCTTTTAGATAATCCAGATTCCGGTCTTCCAATCGGATGGATTTTTCCCAGTCCCATTGATCCACATACAATGAATGCAGATTGTCGAGATCTTCAAAAGTCCGGATTGCATTCATATCAGTATAGAGCCCGAAGCCGGGGGCAATATCGTAGGCCCCGAGCTTGATTCGTTTCCATTTTGCAAGCGAATGCACCACCTCGGCTTTCCGGTTTCCGATGGCATCAATTGTGAAACTCACCGGATGTTCCACTCCATTGAGGTCATCGTTTATTCCGGTGCCTGAAAGAACAAACAGGGGTGCCGTCACTCTTCTCAGGTTAAGGGCTTTTGCTAATTCTTTCTGGAAACTATCCTTTATAAGCTGGATTGCCACCTCTGTGGTTTCGGCGAGTAGTTTGCGGTTATATTTCTTTGGAATTACTAATGCCATTTCTTATCAGGTTTCAGCGTTTTTGTTGTTAGTTGTTTCTTAAGTGGCTGATGAAAATTAATGTATATATGCAAGATGCTTTCGGGTCTACTTGAATATATCTTCAGTTTTTGTTAGCTACTTATTAGTCTTCAAGGTAGTAGACGATAGTTGTGACTACACGCACTTTCTTTATGTAGGGAGTGCTTGAGTCGGAGTCGTCGATTGAGAACTGACCCTGGTGGGCATTCTTAATCTTTCCTACACGGCTGTCGCTGTCGGCTGCGAACTGTGCTGCCGCGGCACGGGCTGCTTTCGTGGCCTCTCCAATCATCTCAGGCTTGATGTCATTTAGACCTGTAAATTGATAGTTGATATAGGAATTTGAAAAAGCCACCCCCTCTTTCAGCAGCTCCGACTGGCGATTGAGAAGTTCTCGCACTTTGTCAACCTTCTTGGTGGTTACGGTGACAGTGCTGCTGATGGAATAATTGTAATTGAACGTATTTGAACGATATTGATTTGACACTGCGTTGTATGTGTCTGGAGGATTCACAGAGATTTCATCCCTCCCTATGCCGTTGGAAGTGAGAAATTTAATTATGGTCTCATTGTTGTGGCTCACTTGATCATACATGGTGGAAAGGTCGTTGCCCGCCACGGAATATGATATAGGCCATGTCACGAGGTCTGCCTGGACTTCCCTTTCGGCAAGACCTTTAACTGTGACTTCTCTGTCTCTAAACGCAATATTGTCAATGCCCCCTTTAATGGCGAAACCGAGTATTATGATTCCTGCCGCTATTATCAGTGCCGGGAATACGCTTTCAAATTTTCTCATATTTTGAAATTTTGATATTAAATTAACACCACAATAGTTAAAACACTTTCAAAAGTATAAAAGTTTTGGGTTAGATTGATTTTTTTGCGCAATGATGAATAAGGATTTTGCAAAGTGTCCGTAACTTGCCATTCATTATGCATTTGAAGTTAATGCATTTGAACGGTCAAAGAGAAAGACGCAATCGATTGCAAAGAGATTCATGCCGGAATACCATGTAGAGGAGCAAGATGTTCATTACAGTAAGTTCAAAGGCAAAATACAGCCAGGGCATTCGGAAAATGAGTATAGATATAAAAAGAGCCCAGCTTCTGACATTGAAGCTCAAAATATTGGTATATTTCATAAGTGGCAGGCTCCCTTTCCTGAATTGTTCGGCAAATTCCTTTGGTATATGTGAGTGATATTTGTCATATAGAGCTCTCCGAAGTTTCTGCATCTGAGGTGTGCAACGCTCCTGTGTGCGGGTGTAGTTGGCATATACTCCCATCATGAGTTTGGCAAAGAACTCTTTGCTCCACGACAAGGAATGATACTTTTTCCATAATACCTCTGCATTCTCAAGCTCTGATCCGGCTCTCCCCTTGAGGAAAAAGATGTGAAACTGGCGGTATATATCTGCCAGGGCTGCTTGTTGTGCATGGCTTATGCCGGCAGCCACAGCCATTATCCATATCACCCATTTGTGGTCCATAAAGAAATGGTTGGTGCAATTTTCCCTAAGGCAGATGGCAACATATATGGCAATAAACCATATATCGGAGCTTACTCCGTCGAGGATTCTACCGAGCCGGGAATATTGGTGTGTCATCCTCGCAAGCTGTCCATCTGCGCTGTCAAAGGAGTTGGCCCAGATCAGCAGCAGCATGCCCACCAGGTTTATCCACAGGTTGTTGAAATAGAAAGCCACTCCGGCTCCAATTCCTAAGAATATGGAAGCTACGGTTATGGCATTGGGATGTATTCCCAATTTCCTTGCCATAAATGCCCACGTGAATCCAATCGGACGATAAAAGATGAGATCGAACCACTCTTCTGTATCGCCTGATTTAAGACTGCCCCTGTATTCCTCACGCAGCCTTTTTAATTTACTACCAATGGACATTTGTGCCTTCAATTATTTGAGTGCGCGGAGTGCATAAGTCTTGGCTCGTAGGTATTTGCCCAATTCCTCAGGACTGGTGTTGTGAGCCTGGATGTCTTCTGCCGAGATCGGTTCGCCTATGCTTATGTGTATCTCTTTTCCCTTCTTGCGGAAAACCTCAGCCGGTAGACGCAGCGAGCGGGCAGGCCAGCATGCATGGCCGAGGAAATTAAACCACCAGCTGTTGCTGCCGTGGAAATAAATTGGGAGCACAGGTGCTTTAGCCTTGCCGATGATCTGAAGCACGGATTTCTGCCACGGCCGGTCTTCAAGGTGTCCATGAATATCCACCTTGCTCATAGCGCCGGCAGGGAAGAACCCCAGAGGTTTCCCATCTTTGATCTGCTTTAGTGCCTCACGGATTCCATTTACCGATACTTGCCTTTTTGCCGGATCTTTGCTGCTCCAGGCATCTACGGCTATGAAGTTGGGACGCATGGCTGAAATCTTATTCAATATCATGTTTACCATCACCTTATAATCGCGGAAACGACGGGTGACAAGGTATATCAGCGTTATGCCGTCCAATGCGCCGAATGGATGGTTTGAGACTGTAATGAACCTGCCGTCTGGCATGTTGTCGAGGTTCTCCTGGCCGTCGACACGCAATTTCAGCTTGAAGTCGTCTTCCACCATACGCTCTACGAACTCCGGCCCCGGGGTATCGCACCAACGGCGATGCACCGCATTCACTTCATCCACCTGAAGCCAATGAAGCAGCCGGTTCACGAGTTTCTCGTGTCCCTGGAATTTTGGAACCAACTCGGCTATATCCTTATAGTTTAGCACATCTGGATGTACGTCATATTTCTCACGCATCTCAGCGTGGTATTGCCTTAATTCTTCAGAAGACATAGTTATCAATTTTCAGATTTCAGTTGTTTTGGGATGGAAATGTATGCGGCATACCTGCCAAGCCATTTGCGGAATGCAGGAAGCCTCATCAATACTTGCTCGAAAAGGACCACCGCAATTATTGAGCACACAATTCCGCCTGTGACATCAAGAATATAATGATGAGATGTATAGACCGCAGTGAACCATATTCCGAGTGTTACTATTCCGAGAATAAATTTCCAAACCTTGCTGCTCCTGATTATAAATGAATAGATGAAGGCTACAAAAGTATATGCTGAATGGAGCGATGGCATCGCTGCAAACACATTGGCATTGCGGGCATAAAGACCGTGAAAAACGGAAAGACCGGTCATCTCGTCGAAGCGTCCGAGGCCTGCCACTTCGCCTGGGGTGCCGGGCACAGCCTCAAAACCATGCAATGCCACATACCATGGTGGCGCGGCAGGATGAATATAGTAGCCGGCGAAGCCTATCAGGTTGACAAGCAGAAACACTAATGCAAATCTCAGGTAATCGTAGCTCTTCCCTGAGAAATATACCCATAGGCCATAAAAGATTGGAAGCGGAACCCAACAAAGGTAAAACACGCCGGCCATGAAATCCATAAGCGGATGATTGTGGAGCGCAAAAAACTCATTTGGTGTCACCACTCCTGAGGCAACGCTTATTCCAAACAGTGATTTCTCGTTTTCGTATAGGCCTTTCACATCTACCGGATTCACCTCATAGTTGGGGAGAAGATTCATCCAATCGTAGCTTATGCCAAACAAAATGAAAGGAATAAGAGCCACCACGAGGCGTCGGGTTGGAGCTGCAAAATAAAATAGTCCTCCAATCAATAGAGCAAGAAATATATGTTCTGGGCGAAAGCCTATGAACAGCACTGTCACTGTAAGCCATACCGCAAGTGCGCACAGACATATTATTTGCTCACGCAAAGAAGGAAAGCGTTTCATCTTGTTTTATTTCAAATGCTTTTTCATATAACTGATTCGGGCTGCAGCAGTAACATTGGTGAATAATGCCATAACCCCCATTGCAATAGCCACTATCCATAGCGGATTGAACGAGGATACCCCGGCCTGTCCGCATATACCGGTTGCGATTAGCGACAATGCAGTGACAACAACTCTTTCAGGACGCTGCATGAAGCCTATTTTGCAAACCACACCGAGGCCTTCTCCTCTTGCTCTTGTGTAGCTCACGAGAAGCGAGCCCATCAGGGCCAGAAATGTGAGGAGTGCTGCAATTTCCCAGCCGCTGCATAGTAGGAGATATGCCACGGCACCTACTGTGAAAAATTCACAGTATCGGTCGAGCACTGAATCATAGAACGCACCGAATTTGGTGATTTTGTTCCCAAGACGCGCCACCTGGCCATCGAGCATGTCGAAAAGCGAAAAGCCTATGATCAAGGCTCCCCCCCATGTCAGCAGGCTCCAATCAAGAGGCTGACTCAGAGATGTGTATGCTGCAATGGCAACCACTACAGCCGCAGCCACATTCCCAAGAAGGCCTATTGTCGTGACCATGTTTGGCGTGACTCCAATTTTTATCAGAAACCTTACAAAAGGATTTATTACGAAATATATGCCCTGCTGGAGAGAATCGCGCATACTTTTTGCAGTTTCCTTTATATTGCTCATATCGCTATGTTTAGTTATTATTTTTATTCTTGATTCCTAAAATTGAAAACAGTTTTGTCATGAATCTCACTGCGTATGGGTCAAACTTCGATGGCCTATATACAAAATTCCGTTGCAGAATGAAATTCCAGAACCACGACACAAGCAGCGACATTACTACTCGTGCAGTTGAATAATAGCCTGCGGTTTTGAACCCAAGCTCTTCCAGCACATTCCACTTCTTCAGCAGAATATAGAGCACCTCTGTGCCGCCGGAATTCAATATCAGGTTGCCGATCCAGACGAGGGCGTATTTCACCACTACTGCCTTCCATGGGCAATTCTCTGCGTGAAACGTAAATTTATAGCAGATTATGCAGTTCACAATTCCGCCTGCCACCACTCCTATGCCGGTGGCAAGCCACGACATGTGCTGGTTGAACACCCAGTAGAACATCACAAATCCCACTATGAAATCAACCCAACAGGATGCCTGGCTCGAAACGGCAGAACGTAGGAAAGTTGGCACCAGCGACTTACTGTTGAGCAAGTGTTTTCCAAGATGCTTTATCTTGTGGGTGCCATGCGGTTCTGTTGTGTCTCCTTTTTTGGTATTCATGACTTATAAGGTTATTCCGTTATAGCAACATTATTATTGCAATCAATATCACTGCTGAATATATTGCAGCCAGAATGTCGTCGGCCATCATGCCGATGCCTCCGGGAAATCTTTCCATTTTTCTGATGCCCAATGGCTTGAATATGTCGAAGAATCTGAATAGGGCAAGCGATACTATTATGAGCCACCATGGAGCTGTTGCGGCTCCTCCACAGAGCGGCAGCAACGATATGAGTTGCCCGACGGTCTCGTCCACACAAGCCACTACCGGATCCTTTCCCCAATATTTTTCCGATACCGAGCTTGCCCAGGTGCCACCGATCGTGAAAGCCACGACTGCCAATGCTGTAATGATATATGCAGGAGTGCCTGGAAGCCATATATAGAGGGGGAGCCACAGCACTATAGCAACCAAAGCCCCCCATGTTCCGGGAGCTACCGGCAGAAATCCTGCGCCAAACGATGTGGCTATCAATTTCGGGAAAAGCGGAAACTTTTCGTCTGTGATTGGTATAGGTCGTCTTGATTTCATTTTCGATTACGTTTTGATATGACGCTCGGCCGTAGCTTCCTTATGCGTCCCATGACTGATTTTGCAATTTCTTTCGAAGCCTCTTTCCGTATCGGTGCAAAACTGGGCCAATCGTCAAAATTCATTATATAGCAATCTCCATTCGAAGTAACCACCATATCCCCTCCGAATACATCAACACGGAGAGCCTCGGCAGCCTTCATGCAGATATCCTTGGCTTTCTTCAAAATTACATCCGTATCTTCATGGGTGTCGGTTTGCATATTGTCCGGGCGGAAGGGCATGAAGCAATAGAACCATCTTGTGGATGCTATGCCGTAGAATCTGATTTTCTCGCCTGGGATGTCTTTGCTGACCACTGCCTTCTTTATGTGTCGGAAAAAGAACTCATGAAGAATCTCCTGGGCTTCTTCCGGATGTCGGCAACGCGCTATGTCTTCCTGATGATGAACCGGAGCATCTCCTTTCTTAACCCAGCATGAACTGAATCCGGACTTCTCAAGTTTCTTCTTGACATTTACATCAGTTTCTACAACCACACTTTCGGGAATAGGAATTCCTGCATCTGCCAGAAGACGCACCATTATCATGCGCACACAGTTTTCAATGCCGTAGCCGGAATTGACCACTATCTTCCCCTCGTCCTCGAGGGCCTGGATTTTTTCAAGTGCTTTTTCTCCTCGGCACATTGCCAGAATCACATCTTCGTCGATAGATTTCTCACAAAACTCTGACTCAGAATAGATGTTGACCGCACATCCCCTCCTTCTTAGCTCCGACACCACGGCATGCAGTATGGCCGCATCGTTCGCGATGTGGTTGGGGGAGAAGATCTCCGCTCTTAATATTGCAGCTATTCTGATCTCTGCCATGGCCTGATTGTTCGGTTATTCCTCCTCGTTTGATTTCTGGCGTCTCTCTTGCTTGAGCTTTGGCATCGGATTCTCTGTAGCTTTCTTGTGCATGGCTCGATTGCGGGTCAGGTCGATTCCTTGATAGATTGCCTGGCGCATCGATGTGGGATCAGCCTCGTTTCTCCCTGCAATATTGTATCCTGTGCCGTGATCCGGGCTGGTGCGCACAAATTTAAGACCGGCTGTATAGTTCACTCCATATTCACGCGCAAGTGCCTTGAACGGAGCGAGTCCCTGGTCATGATACATGGCTACTATGCCATCATATTTTTCATAATCCTCATTGCCGAAGAATCCATCGGCGGCAAACGGGCCGAACGCGAGAATGCCTTCATCAACGCATTCTGCAATCGCCGGTTCAATCTCGTTGATTTCCTCGTCGCCAAGCAGACCGTTGTCTCCATTATGAGGGTTGAGTGATAGTACTGCTATCCTTGGTTTGTCCATCCTGAAGTCTTGCCTCAGGGCTGCGTCAAGGCTGATAATGGTGCTCTTTACAGAATCCTTGGTGATTGCAGACGGTACATCACGCAATGCCTTGTGGGTGGTCACGAGTGCTACACGAATATAGTCGTCAAACAATATCATAGTCCCTTTCCCGTCACCTTCCGACAGTCTTTGCGCCAGATACTCCGTGTGTCCCGGGAACGGGAATTTTTCACTGTATACAGTTTTTTTATTGATAGGAGCTGTCACTATGAAATCGATTTCTCCAGCCTCAAGCGCGTCGCATGCTGCCTCAAGGGCTGCTACAGCTGCCTCTCCGGCCTCTGCCGAAGCATGGCCCGGTGTCAGTTCCATGCCTCGTGGGCATACATCGACCACGTTCACTTTCCCGTCTTGGGCATCTGCTGCGCTTCTGGCGGGCGAAAACCTGAATGTTTCTGTTCCAAGACTCTTTCTTACAGTATTGAGCAGCTCTGCACTTCCAAAAATTACAGGGGTGCAGAGTTCAGTGATATCTTCCTCGTCGAGGGCCTTGACAATCACCTCATAGCCGATACCGTTGAAATCTCCGTGGGTTATTCCCACTCGTATAGGATTATGCATATTTTCGAATTCGTGTATTAACTTTCAAAGTTACAAAATAATTCTTAAACGACCAAAACAAAAAGCCTTTTGCAATGAATAGGCGCGGTATATGCACCTATTTTTTTGCCGCAAGCATTCCGCATGCTGCGTCTATGTCTTCTCCGCGTGAAGCCCTGATTGTGGCTGTTATGCCATGCTCGTTCAAGATGTTACGAAACATCTGCATCCTGTCGTCCGACGCAGGGTGGAGATCAACACCGGGTATGCGGTGGAATCTGATCAGGTTGACCCTGCAATCCAGATCACCTATCAACTTTATCAGCATATTGGCATGCGCAACATCGTCGTTTACTCCGCGCCACATGATATATTCGAGCGAGAGCCTCCGCTGGCCCGAAAAATCATACGACTTGAGCATTTTCATCACAGTCTGAATCGGGAAAGCTTTCTGTGCAGGCATCATAGACTCTCTTTGCATGAGGTCGGCGGTGTGCACGCTTATGGCTACATGCACGTTGGTCTTTTCAAGAAGGTCCTTAAGCTGGGGAAGTTTCCCAACAGTTGAGACAGTTATCCTCTTCGGGCTCCATGCAAGTCCCCACGGCGATGTTAGTATCTCGATCACTTTCATCACCTCGGTGAAATTGTCAAGTGGTTCCCCCATCCCCATAAATACTATATTGGTGAGTTCTCCTTGTTTGCTGCCACCTTTCTTGTTGCTGCGTATTGGCATCGAAAGAATCTGGTTCATTATCTGCCCTGCGGTCAAATTTGATTTGAATCCCAATTTCCCGGTTGCACAGAAGTAGCAGTTCATTTTGCAGCCACATTGTGAACTGACGCAGAGCGTTGCTCTTTCCTTATCAGGAATCATCACCGATTCAACACGGTTGCCGTTTCCTGCATCAAACAGATATTTTGTAGTTCCATCTTGTGATTTCGAAACCTTTACGGGCTTGCTACGTCCTATTTCATAGTTTTCAGCAAGCCATGCCTGGTTTTTCTTAGAAATATTCGCCATTTCTTCAAACGTTGTCACGCGTTTGGAATATAACCAGTCAGCCAGTTGCTTGGCTACAAATCTTGGCATGTTGCCACTTTTCACAACACCCTCCAGTTCCTGGAGCGTCATTCCAATTAGTGTTGGCTTCATTGGGTCTTGATATTTATAGAGGGTCATCTCCTCAATGGGGATGACCCTCGATCTTGGGTGTGTAGTAATTCAAATTTAGGATTTCCGATATCAATCGCCCCCCTCAAACTTGTAGCTCTTGTTGACGAGTTTGTCACCACCGCGGAGCATCTGGTCGAAGTTGGGATTTACGAGCTGGAAATACTGCTGCTCGTAGTTTGCTTCGTTGTAGGGCATGTCTGCCTTTCCGTTTCCGTTGACTACGAAAGCATATACGCCGTCTTCACCCGGAACAACAACGAGTTTCTTGTCTGCCTTTGCTCCGGCAATCTGGCCGAGCACCTTAGGATCGTTTACACCCATGCCGCGGCCCATACGGAATTCTGACAGAACTCTTGGCTCTACGCCCATAGCCTTAGCAACAGCATCGAGTGTCTTTCCACCCTTCTGGTATTCTGCTGCAAGATCCTTGCCTGCCTTCTGGCGACGCACCTTGTTTGTGAGGTAGTTCTTGACGTCAGCGTTGGTGGTGGGAACGTAGTCGTCATATTCTGCATCAACTGCCACTGCATAGAGCATAGGTGCGGTAGCATCCTTAGATTCGTAGATGTGGCTAACCTGTCCGGGCTTGCCGTCGATCATAACCCAACGTACAACCTGGCGGCTGTCGGGGAAGAACTGGTTGTAGCCGGCCATTCTTGGAACTGCCGGTGTTGACTGGGTGAACTGGAAAGTCTGAACATTATAGCCCTGAGCTGCTGCGTTCTTTGTGAAGAGTTCTGCAGTGTTGTTTTTCTCAAGATATTTCTCAAACTTGGCTATCTCGTCATCTACTGTCTTGGCAGACGGATTAAGCTGATAGTTGTATTCCTCAAATTCTACTATCTCTACTGGAGAGTTCTGCTTCACAATCTTAGCGAGGACTGAACCTTGCGGGCTGCTCATGATAGAAACATATTTGCCGCTTGCCGAGCGCAAGGAGTCAAGCTGTGAAGGTGCGAGAGCGTTGGTGGCCCCGTTCTCTGCATAAAGTGGAATCCACTGTTCTTTCTGTGCAAATACGCTGTCTGCTCCAAACACCTTGCTGATGCTGTCGATAGAAAGACCTGCGTTCAGTTGTGATGTTACCTTTGCTGGAAGCGCGTCGCCTGCAACCTGTACAAGATTGATCTGGATTGAATCCACTTCATAAGAGCGCTTGCCCATCTTCACAATCTCGAATCCACGGAGGTTTTCTGTAACGAGGCTAACTTCTCCGGCCTTGGCGCTGCTCACGAACTCCTTGACCGGTCCGTTGCGGAGGTCGGATGCACGAACTTGTGAGCGGGTCATTACCACCCCTTCTTTCTTTATGTCGGAAGGTAGTCCGGATCCTGTTGAGTCGTTAAGTGCCTTCAATGTGTTCTGGGCGAGAGCTTTGGCAGCGGCGCGGTCAGCGTCTGAGGCTGCAATGTTTATTGCGATAAAAGAAACCTCCTTGGTCGGTTCTATTACAGTGAAGTCGGTTTTCGATTCATTGTAGGCTGCATTGATCTCTGCATCGCTCACCGGATATTTCTTCTCGTCGATGGGTCCGTAAGGACGGAATGCGAGCGAAACATTGTTGGTTGCTACATAATCGTTATAGAGAGCTTTTTTGTCAAGGTCATTGGCCTTTACGGTTCCGATCACCAGCTGCTGATATTTCTGACGCTTGATCAGCTGCTTGGTCTCTTCTTCCATGGCTACCCATGCGTTCTGGAATGGCTTTGCCTGCTGCTCCGACATGCCGTTACGTCCGGGGTTGAACACAACCTCGTATGCCTGAGCTGGCGTCTGGACACTGAATCCGGATGCGTTCAGCTGCGAGATGATGGCGCCCATGGCCTCTTGGTTGATTGGGTTGTCGAGCACAAAGAAACGGAGTTGTTCGGGGCTTGATTCAATGCCTGTGTTCTTGACTGCCTCGTCAAGAAGTTTCTCTCCGATAAGCTGCTCAACTGCCATTTCTCCGAGCAACTGTGTGTCGAAATTGGCATACTGCTGCGGATTTGTCTGCTTAAGCTGTTCAAGCTGACGATTGAGTTCCTCACGTTTCCGCTGATAGTCGGTGTAGTCTATTTTTTTGCCACCTATTTTCGCCACTGTCGTGTGGTCTCCAAACAGATTGCGGCTGTTGGTGAGTGCGTCACCAACAATGAAAGCGAGAAGCGCCACGCCGATTATTACAATCAGCATGACAGATTTGCTTCTGATTTTCTCTAAAGTTGCCATTCTTAAATTATACTGTAAGTAATTGATTAATACAAAACAATTGGTTCCCGAATTTGCTGTCGGGAGCCTTTCGGCGTCTGATTGATGCCGTTTTATCGTGCAAAGTTAGAAAAAAAAACGCTTAAATGCAAGTAAATATGGCATTATTTGATGAAGTTGTTTAAACTTATTCTTTTATTAAGACCCCGTCTCAAATTTTATGAGACGGCGTCTAAATAAGGTTAAACGACTTCGGTGGATGTTTTATGTATTCAACTTTTTTCATGTTATATTGTATTACTTACAAGCGTTATCTAAAGTTAAAAGATTCACAAACTATATTTACACTATGAAAAGAACTCTTTTTAGTATAATAGCCACGTTTGCCGCGACAGTAGCTTTTGCTCAAGCAACGGTCTCGATCGACAGTTGCCGTAGCATGGCGTTGCATAATAATAAGGCAATTAGGATTGCAGAAGAGAATATCCGTGGCGCTGGATACCTCAAGGATGCAGCTAAGGCTGCTTACCTTCCCGGAATTGATTTTTCAGGAGGCTACGTCCACAATCAGCATCAGATTTCCCTCCTTGGTGAAGATGCGAAGCTACCTACAATGAGCTTCGATCCCAAGACCATGAGCTACAATTATAATCTGGTGACCGGCGCCGACGGAAAGCCGGTGATGAATCCTGCCACCGGCCAGCCAATTCCAAGCGAAGTGGCTGTTATTCCAAAAGAGGCAATGAGTTTCGACACACGCAATATCTTTTTCGGTGCTTTCACCCTCATGCAGCCGATCTATCTCGGTGGCTCGATCCGGGCACTTAACCAGATTGCAAAGCATGGCGAGAGCATGGCGAGATCGCTGAAGCAGGTTGCGGAGCAAGATGTTCTGCTCAACGTCGACGAGGCTTATTGGCAGGTGATCTCGCTTGTTGAGAAAAGAAATCTTGCGCAGAGTTTCGTTAATCTCGTCGATTCGCTTAGAAGTAATGTTAAGGATATGCTCGCCGAGGGTGTGGCAACACGATCCGATGTGCTCAATGTTGAGGTGAAGTATAATGAAGCATGTATAATGCTGACAAAAGTTGACAACGGCTTGTCGCTGTCGCGCATGGCGCTTGCGCAGATTTGTGGCCTCCCGGTCGACACGCGTATGACACTTGCTGATGAAGATTCGGATGGGATTCCAACCGACGACATGACAATTTCGTCAGATAATATGCAGGACGTATACGCTCGCCGTGCCGACCTCGAGGTGCTTAGGAAGGGGATCGATGTCCTGAAAAGCAAGGAAGATTTGTCGCTCGCATCTATGTTGCCTAAGGTTGAGGCTTTTGGTGCCTATTCATTCTCCAACCCTAACCTGAACGACGGATTCAAGAAGAAATTCGGAGGAGGATTCTCTGTCGGTGCCATGCTCACAGTACCTCTGTGGCACTGGGGAGGAAACTACAACAAGTATCGTGCATCGAAATCGCAGACAGCTGCCCAGAAACTGCTTCTTGAAGATATGGAAGAAAAGGTTTCGCTTCAGGTGAGCCAGGCAAGATACAGCTATAACGAGGCTTTCAAGACCTATAATATGACACGTAATAATATGAAGAGTGCTGAAGAGAATCTCAGCAACGCTCAATATGCATTTAAGGAAGGCGTCTTGACTGCAGATGATGTTATTGCTGCGCAGACTGCATGGTTGCAGGCTAAGTCGGAAGTGATCGACGCGCAGATTGGGATTCGCCTTTGCAACACCTATCTTAGCAAGGTCTTGGGTACACTTCACTAATTATAAATCATAAATCTTTAAATATCTCTGTGAACTCTGTGAGTTCTGTAAACTGAAATTATTAAAATATATTGCCATGGAACAGCATACCAACAATCCTATTATCGCCGATCAGACTGAGGTCAGCGCAAAAGAGAAATCTCTTATATTCACTATAGTCGTCGTGCTTCTCATAGTTGCGGCAATGGCCGTAGTAGGTTTCATATTCATTAAGCCCGCTCCCGACACGGTTCAAGGCATGGGAGAGGCAACAGAAGTCCGTATATCCGGCAAACTCCCCGGAAGAGTTGCAAAGTTATATGTTGAGGAAGGTCAGCAGGTGAAAGCCGGCGATACCCTTGTTCAAATCCACTCATCTCTTGTAGAGGCGCGTCTCGCACAGGCTGAGGCGATGGAAGCTGCTTCGCAGGCAACCAACCGTAAGGTGGATGCCGGCACTCGCAAGCAGATCATAAATTCAGCGCGCGATGTCATGAATCAGGCCGCAGCCGCAACCGGTATCGCAAAGAAGACCTACGACCGCATGGAAAATCTTTTTGCAAAAGGTGTGGTAAGTGAACAGAAACGCGATGAGGCTAAGGCTGCGTATGAGGCTGCCAAGTCGGGCGAGGCTGCTGCAAGAAGCCAGTATGAACTCGCGCTTGCCGGTCCCCAGGCTGAAGACAAGGCTGCTGCTGAGTCTATGGTGAAAGTGGCGCAAGGTGGCGTCAGCGAAGTGGATGCTATATTGGAAGACCAGTTCCTTATCGCTCCTGCCGATGGCATAATTACGGTAGTGTATCCCAATGTAAGTGAGCTTGTAGCTACCGGTGCCCCGATCATGAACCTTCAGAAAAATGATGACCATGCTGTCTTCAATGTTAGGGAGACTCTCCTTAAGGATATTAAGGAAGGCACAAAGATACGTGTGAAGATTCCGGCTCTCGACAAGGAGGAGGTGATGACTGTTTTCTATATCCGCGACCTTGGCACTTATGCCAACTGGCAGGCAACCAAGTCAACCGGCGACTACGATGCCCGCACGTTCCAGATCAAGGCTAAGCCGGCTAAGAAAATAGAGAATTTCCGCCCGGGCATGAGTGTCGTATATCTCGGTGTGGAGAAATAAAGGTTCGAGGATTCCTAATAGGAAAAAGAATATTAAAAAACAATTTAAGACATGAGTGGATTTATTCAAATATTCAAAAGATCGGTCTTGCAGATGGCACGGCGACCCATATATTGGGTGGCGATGTTCGTTCTGCCGCTCTTTCTGATGCTCATGCTCACTAATATGATGGAGTCGGGACTTCCGGATAAAGTGCCTGCGGCTATCGTCGATAAGGATGGAACTGCAATTTCGAGGGAGATCACCAACAATCTTGGCTCCCTGCAGATGGTCGATTTGGTCGATCAGAGCAATTCATTCACCGAAGCGCGCCATAAGATGCAAGAAGGGGAGATATTCGGCTTTTTCATGATTCCCGAGAATTTTGAAAAGGATCTCTTGGCTGGTAAGGGCCCAACAATCACGTTCTATACCAACATGACATATTTCGTGCCGGCATCACTCCTTTTCAAAAGCTTCAAGACAACGGCTCTTATGTCGAAGGCGGGCATTATGTTGAACGTTGCCGAGACTGCCGGACTGTCTCCCGAAGAGGTGGTGCCCATGATGCAGCCCATTAATATAGTGAGCAGACCATTGAACAACCCCGGGCTTAATTATGCCATATATCTCTGCAATTCGTTTGTCCCCTGCGTGTTTCAGCTGATGATAATGCTGATGGTATGTTTCTCGCTCGGCGAGGAAATCAAATATGGCACGTCACTCCGGCTCATGCAGTTGTCTCGAGGTAATATTTATGAGGCAGTCGCCGCGAAGATTCTTCCTCAGACAATTGGTTGGTGGATAATGATACTATTCATGCAGTCGTGGCTATATTTCTGGCAAGGCTATCCGATGCATGGCAGCTGGTGGTGGTTCACTGTTTCGGAACTTCTCTATGTCGTGGCATGCCAGGGAATAGCGGTCTTTTTCTTCGGTGTGCTTCCAAACCTGCGTTTCAGCCTCTCGGTATGCTCTTTGCTTGGAATACTCTCTTTCTCGCTGGCTGCCTTTTCGTTCCCGGTGGAAAGCATGTATGGTGGTATTGCCATATTCAGCTATCTGATGCCGATCCGCTACAACTTCCTTATTTATATTGATCAGGCTCTCAACGGCATCGACATCTGGTATTCACGTTGGTGGTATGCTGCCTATATCGTTTATCTGCTTTTGCCGCTGACTGTTCTATGGAGAATCAAGAGCAATTTCGAAAAACCTGTCTATATACCATGATTATTAATTTGTGATTAATAGTTTAAGTATTCCTGCGACGGGGTCTTAATATATCGTTTAATTTTTGTGAACTACTATGGGCGTATTTGTAAAATCATATATAAAGGAACTGAAGTTGATGACCCACGATATCGGGATCATCCTCTTTCTGGCGTTCCTTCCCCTTGCATACCCCATCATCTACTCGCTTATCTACAATCCCGAGCAAGTGAGAGATGTGAGGATGGTGGTGGTCGATCACGACCGCTCTGCCTTATCCCGTGAATTGGTCAGGAACCTTGATGCTACTCAGGAAATCAGAATCACCGGCTACGCTACCGATCTCGGGGAGGCTAAACATGCCATGAACAGTCATGAGTGCTACGGAATCCTTGAGATTCCCGAGGGATTCGAGAAGAAAGTGGGGCGTGGGGAATCATCGCCCGCAGTGCTTTATTCGGAGATGAGTCTCTTGTTGCGCTATCGTGGCTTCCTTGTTGCCACTACTAATGTTGCACAGGCGATGGGCAGCGAGATATTGACTGAGAAAATTAATGAAAGTGCTCCAATGGCGGAGACTCTCATTTCCGGCGACCCGTTGGGTGTCGAAAATGTAGTGATGGGCAACCTTGAATCCGGCTTCGATTCGTTTATCATGCCGGGTGTGCTGATTCTAATCCTTCAGCAGTGTCTTGTGCTTGCTATCGGAATGACGGGAGGTGCCAAGAGGGAGAAACCCTGGCTATATTCCGACATCGATGTGGCTACTACAGGAGGCACGTTGAAAGAGATGCTTGGTTCTGGTCTTGCTTATCTGACGGTGATTATTCTCCCATGCATCTATATGTTGCATTATGTGCCTCTCATGTTCCGGTTCCCAATGGCTGGAAATCCATTCGAGATCCAGATGTTTATACTTCCTATGGTGATTGCATCGATAGCTCTTGGCTTTTGTTTCCAGGCATTCTGTAGGGAGAGGGAATCGGTGTTTGTGCTCTGGGTTGTGACCTCTGTTGCATTCCTCTTCCTTTCCGGCCTCACATGGCCTCGCTATGCTATGGCTCCTTTCTGGAAAGGTCTGTCTGATCTTGTGCCTGCCACATTCGGCGTGGAAGGATTTATCAGGATGAACACTAATGGCGCGTCTCTTGCTCAGGTAAGTTCCGACTATATCACATTGTGGATTCAAGCAGCCGGATATTCTATCCTTGCATTCCTCGTGCAGCGTTATTGGGTGATACCGCAGCGCATAAAGGCGCTGAAGGCACCTAAATCTGCTTCCGGAGTCGTGCAGGAGGGATATTGAGCCTGTCGCGATACTTGGCGATAGTTCGCCTGCTTATATTCAGGCCTTCCGAAAGGAGGGCCTGTGTTATTTTTTCGTCGCTGAGTGGATGTTTCTTGTCTTCACCTTCAACAACGCGCCTTATTTCTGCCTCAATCTTCCGGTTGGTGAGGGCATCAGTGTCCTCTTCTCCGGAATTATCTCCTACGGTGTCGCTGAAGAAGAACCTGAGTGGAAGTATTCCCCATGGAAGCGCCACATATTTATTTGCCGTGCAGCGTGAGATTACCGAGGCGTCTTGACCTGTAAGCTTCTCTATATCTTTGATCATCATAGGTCGAAGACGGTACACGTCTTCTGTGTCGAAATAATCACGCTGTATCTTCACTATCGCTGTAACTACAGAAAGCATTGCTTGCTGCCGCATCTTCAGGGCCTTGATGAAATCTCGTGCATCGTTATAGCGGTTCATGATAAATTCCCTGTCGGCATTGTCTTTGAGCTTTTCTGCCCTTCGCTTCATGTCTGTCTCGGCTTGGGAGAAGACCTCGCTTATGCGGAGTTCCGGTATGCGGTTGTTCAGTGTGATTACAGGTTCTTTTCCCGACGTGTCGATTATGACATCCGGGATAATGGTGTTGATGGCAGCAGCATTTGACTCTATGGCTGCCCCTGGTTTCGGGTTTAGTGTCCTGATAAGGTCAATTGCGGCGTCTACTCGTTGCTGAGGGATTCTTAGACGCGAAACGAGCAGATGGGTGTGAAGCATTGAAAATGCCTCATACTGCTCGTTGAGGATTCGCAGGGCATCTTCCTGTGCTTGTGAGGGTGGTAGATAGTGAAGCTGGATTGAGAGGCAGTCTGCGAGTGAGATTGCGCCTACTCCGTGGGGTTCAAGAGTGCGTACTATTTCAAATGCCTTGTCCATCACCGGCTGGGGTAGGTCGATCCCTTCTGAAAATGCAAGGTCGTTGACCAGATACGCCGGGTCGCGTTGCAGTCGCCCGTTTGAATCGAGGCTCCCTACTATGAATCGGGCTGCCGTCAGCACGTCAGGTGCAAGATGCAGTTGCCCGAGCTGGGTCAGCAGTGACTCGTAGAGCGAAGGCGATGTGTCGGCTATCGGGATTTCCTGATAGTCATCAGGTGAGGCCGGCCGGCGCGTGGCGTTCCATTCTGTATGGATTGGAGAGATGGTCGGATCTGCAGAACTGTATGTGGCTTCTTCTTCTGCCTCCAAGGCAGGGTTTGCCTCCATTTCGCGCTGCACTTCATCATCAAGTTCCGGAGCAGACATTTCCAGCATCTTCACAAAACGAAGCTGTTGCTGGGTGAGGCGCTGGGTTAGGCGCTGCTCCATTACCATATTCTGACGTTTCTTCTCCATTTTTTATTTATTATCCACGGTCTCATCCGAGGGAGCCTGCAACATAATATTTGGTTATTTTCTGCAAATTTACAAAAAATGCACGAATTTCTTGCACTGCACAATGCAAATAATTCTGATTTTTGTTAATTTTGCGGTGTAGTTTTCTAAGACCCCGTCTCATAAAGATTTTAAGAGCCCCGGGGCCTCTCAAATCTTATGAGACGGGGTCTAAATGACTTCGGTGGTGATTGTTAGATGAACCGTGACATAAAATATCTGAAAGGCGTAGGCGATGCAAGGGCTAAGCTACTTGCATCGGAACTTGACATACATTCTTTTAGGGATCTGCTGTTCTATTTCCCTAACAGGCATGTAGACCGTAGCCGTTTCTACCATATCCGCGACCTGTATGGCACTGAGATGCCATACATACAGATAAAAGGGCAGTTCATAAGCTTCTCGAAGGAAGGCGAGGGGCGCAAGCAGCGGCTGACGGCTACTTTTACAGATGGCGACAGACTTTGCCAGGTGACGTGGTTTGCTAAGATCCAGATGATTGCTAATATGTATCACCCTGGTGTGCAATATGTCATATTCGGTAAGCCATCATATAAGTATAATGCATGGCAGTTTGTGCATCCCGAAATTGAAGTTTTTGATCCTGAACGCCCCCCGAATGGGTTGCGTGGTATATATGGCCTGACTGAGACTCTTAGGAAACGTGGTTTCTCCTCAAGGCTTATGCAGACTCTTACAGGAAACCTTATTGAGCAACTCAAGGTGGAGGCACTTCCTGAGTCTCTGCCTCAAGAGATAATCAGGGAGAGAAACCTTATGTCATTTGGAGAGGCAATTGTTAATATGCACCGGCCGGAATCGTTGCAAAGTCTCCAGAAAGCTTCCGAACGCCTTAAGTTTGAGGAACTTTTCTATCTTGAATTGCATATTCTCGAATACTCACGCAGGCGGAATACTCAGCTTCAAGGGCACATGCTTTCTAAAGTGGGGCCACTTTTCAATAAGTTTTATTCCGATGTAGTGCCCTTCCCTCTGACCGGCGCTCAAAAGCGGGTGCTGAAAGAAATTCGTGAGGATATGCGCACCGGGAGGCAGATGAACCGTCTCCTGCAAGGTGACGTGGGGAGCGGGAAGACTCTCGTGGCTTTCATGACTATGCTCCTTGCTGTCGACAATGGCCTGCAGGCTGCACTCATGGCTCCAACTGAGATTCTTGCCACGCAGCATGCCGAGTCGCTTGCGAAGTGGGCGGAACCTTTGGGTATTCAGACAGCTCTCCTGACGGGAAGCACTCGTGCTGCGCAGCGTCGCAAGATTACTGAAGGTCTTGCGGATGGATCTCTCAACATACTTGTTGGTACCCATGCTCTCATTGAGGAATCGGTTCAGTTCCGGAATCTCGGGGTGGCGGTGATCGATGAGCAGCATCGCTTTGGAGTGGCACAACGTGCCAAACTTTGGAACAAGGCGGCAATTGCTCCGCATGTGCTCGTGATGACAGCAACTCCTATACCGCGTACTCTTGCCATGACTGTCTACGGTGATCTTGACGTTAGTGTGATAGATGAGTTGCCCCCGGGCCGCAAGCCGATTCAGACATGGTTGCGCTATGATGACAACCGCAATGAAGTCTATCGCCATTTGTTTAATGAAATTCGGAAAGGCAGACAAGCCTATATCGTCTATCCTTTGATACAGGAAAGTGAGAAGACCGACCTAAAGTCGGCAGAGGAAGGTTACGAACGGATATGTGGCATTTTCCCCGGAGTTGGGGTGAGCCTTGTGCATGGACGAATGAAGCCTGCAGAGAAAGACTATCAGATGCAGCGGTTTGCATCCGGCGAGACAAAGATTCTTGTGGCTACCACGGTCATTGAAGTCGGTGTCAATGTTCCCAATGCATCGGTAATGATTATTGAGAACGCGGAACGTTTTGGTCTCTCTCAACTTCATCAGCTCAGGGGACGCGTAGGCCGTGGTGCGGAACTGAGCTACTGCATATTGATGAGCAAGCATCAGATAGCGGCCGATACAAAGAAACGTCTGGGTATAATGACTGAGACAACCGACGGATTTCTAATTTCGGAAGCCGACATGAAGCTCCGCGGCCCCGGCGATATGGAAGGAACGCAGCAATCGGGTCTTGCCTTCAATCTGAAAGTGGCGAACCTTGCCCGCGACGGTCAGATTGTAGGTCAGGCACGCGACACTGCCATGCGTATCCTCGACGGCAAGATACTCCTGAGCCCCGACAGCATATCCATACTCAACCGCGAGCTTCAGACCCGTTTCTCCAAATCCATCGACTGGTCTCGAATTTCCTGATCTATGCAATATCGAACCTTACTATATTTAAAACGCTGATAGAGTAAGGATCCTTTGTTGCTACAGGCATTGGTGCTTTGCTGAAATAAGGTAAGACTCCCCTCATGTCATCATGATTAATATCCTTGATGAAGATATATTTTTCTTCCATATCCTCATTTTTAGGTTTATAAGGGGAAAACGGTTTAGCTCGGTAATCCAGATCCGGAATCACCTCCGACATTCTTGAATTGTCCGGCAAGAATTGCCATTTCCCCGGGTTGCTCAAGGCTACATATTCTTTCATACTGAAATTATGAAGCCCACGCATCACGGCATTGTTCAATCTTGAATTGGAGTGAATCATATCCTGCAAGTCTGAATCAAGAGTATATGATTCAAATATTGACTGCCAATTGAGCGAATCTCCCATTTTATCCTTCCAGATGTTGTAATACCTATCTAAAAGAGAATTTTCAAGAACTGCCAGAAACGGATAGCTCACAGTCGGAGTCATGGTCTCTTTCTCGTTCTTTGCCTTTTCATACAAGGCTACCACCTGATTGTTGAATAGCTGCAGTTTATGATATTCGGAAAGCAACCATGTTCTGTATTCTTCGATGCTCGTCAATAGGCTGCCATGAATGTGAGCCTTGATGTCGAGACTTCTTTTTTTCTTTTGAATTCTTGATATCTCTTCGGCATGTCCGATTATCTCGTCACGTAATTCCTGACGATATTTTCGCCATCTGTATCCGAATGCTCCTGCCATTGCAACAAAAACAATAGTTAATAATGAAGCAATGATATAGCTCCAGGTCTGGTCGTAAAAGAAATAGACATTAATCCATGATAGTAGGGTGGTGATCCCTATATATGCCAAGATCTTAATATAAGAATTCTTGAACTCTTTTATTTTGTCTGCCTGTGATGATTGTAAGGATGTTATTGTCTGATTCTCCAACCATATCTTATTGTCTAACTCCTTTTTGTATTTATTGACTATCTCCGCTTGATTGTTGACATTGCCAAGGATTGCTATGTTTTCGGTCCAATTTGATTTCAACCGTTCCGATTCTGCAGCTAATTCTCCGAGTTCAGCATTGTCTTCTTCAATTAGATTCTTGAGTATTGCATTCTCTATCTTTCTGTCATTAAGGTTGAAGTTGATCACTCCTTTTCCATTAAGGCGCTGAATGCTCGTTGAGAGTTCGGTGATTATACATGCCTGTACAAAATATTTCTCAGCATAAGAGTAGGGGATATAGCAATATCCATTATCGCCAAATCCGGTACCCCAGGAATTTCTGACAACAAATACTTTCTCATTTTCAGAAAATCCGCACACAACCAAAGCATGAGTGCCATGCCTGTCGCTTCTGCCTTCCGATAATTCTTTCTTTGTCGGATGACTTACAAAGCCACTGGTTGTGTCTGAAAATGAATCAAAAATTTTTGCCGCTACAATCACGGGATACCCATCTGCCAATGCCGATTTTATATCCTTTATCTTGACATTGACTGTCTTGGCTTCGACAACCTTGCATTTTTGCGCTTCATCATAAGCCGAATCTGAAGGTTGAAGAGCAAATGTGTCGGCATTGTAGGGCATATCTTCTTCCGGACATACACCCTTCTCCGTAGCAACCTTTATTATGGAATAATGAAGCTCCTGAATCTTCATTGGCTGCCCCTCGGGTTTCTCTGGCAACCCAATATAAAAATGCAGGACTATAACGGTTGGTTCCCTTGCTGAGTGCTTCAATCACTGAAGTCACTGCAAATGAAGCGCAACTTCCCTGCGCTCCCTGATTCCGTATTGGCCCAAAGTCCTGCCTCAGGTCTATACTGCCGGTTCCTACATCGTGGGGTGTATACGTGTCGGCCAATGGCTCCGTGTCAACACGAAGGTTTACATCATAGCCGATTCCTTCAAAATTATACTTATGGTCTTCAATGTGCTTTCTTATTGTAGCATCTTCTTGCTTTTGCGTGTTAAGCTTTTCGATTCTCTTTTCCCGATTGCGGTTGGCAACGGCAATATTACGCATCCTGTTCCGCAGTTCCTTGAGTTCCTCTTGTGAAACTTCTTTCAATTGTACGTTGCCCTCATCAAGATTAATAAAAAATTTAGCTGATTCATCAATTATATCGTCAAGGATGATCTCATCGGCTCCTACTGCGCTGCTTTCAAACATGGAACTGTCCTCTCCCAATATCAATGCCAGCAATGCTTCGCTCTCAAAAAGTGTGATTTTCCCCGATGTCAGAAGCTCATTGATTCTTTTACGAAGGTTTTCCACTAAATCCTTGACACTCTTGTCAACAGATGCGACTATTTTAGTTGAGGTGGCATCTCCTGTGATATCTAATTTAGCTATGGCACTGGCAACTTCCTTGTCATAGAATTCCTTTATCTCCTGCTGTGCATCTCTCAGTATTGGGTTGGTGTTTTGTGCAAGGGTATTGAGATTGAATTTTTTGTGATCCACGCCTTGATCTGAGATCTTATCGATCAGAATCCTATTGCGTATATAGGTCCGGTAGTAATCCTCATCAAATAGTATTGACGACAATCCGAAGGCCTCAAAGGGATATTCACGTGAATTGAGCACCGTGGAATGAATCTCAAGATAATGCTCACACAGCAGCGCACAATACTCTGCGCAGATTCTTGCCATAGCTTCTTCATTTAGATCTAATGCGACATTGTCGATATTCCGGTTGGCTATGAGGCGCACTGCTGAGAGAGACTCTCTCAGACCTCTCAATTTTGAAATATTTTCATCAAAATGTCTCCTATATATCTCCGGCGGTAATTGTTCTGCTGCATCCGGAATGAAACAAGAAACGGATTGATGGGTAAATCCTACCAATTCAACCTTGAAGTTTGCATCGCAGCTGTTGATCTTGGTTGTCAATCTTTCAACTATGTCATAGATATTATTAGTGAAGAGCTTTGCCCATACAACCACTACCATCGAGTGATTGCCCGGATTTGCTACAGTGACTTTTCGGCTATACAGATTTTCAAAATAATTCACCAGACCATTGGGCATTCTCGTTTCATCTACCACAGAAGTATCCATTTGGTCTCCATCTTTTTCTGCTTCGAAATGATAGCATCCATTGTCATCTTTCGTAAGGGTGATTGCAGATTGTATTGCTAAGCCGATGTCGGTATGAAGCTTCCTGAATGTCGACGCAAACATATCTCGGAATGAAGACAGTTCCTCTCCTACGAATATATTTATAATATGCTGCATTATAAGCCTGTTTTTTTCACGGTTAATATCTAAGTTTATTGGGATGGCTCATGCCACCCCAATAAATATTGGATCATCTCTTGATGCAGAAGGGGGCCTACATCTCCTTGTTGACGTATTTCAACTCAGAGGTCAGTTGAGAGCTGATTCCTTTATATAAAGGATTTGTAAGTTCCGACATTGAAAGGTCGTTGAGTGAATATTTCTCCAGATAGTTGATCTTTGCGTCTGCCAGGATTGCATCGATAGCGTCTTGTCCTTCTGACTTTGCCCTGTTGTGCATATATTCTTCATATTGCGACTGCAACCTGGCTGCCTCTCGTTTGAAGTTTTTGAATGCTTCGTCGCGGTAGCTTGTGCCCAGTGTCGACCAATAGCCGAATAGGGCCATGTCGTCGTTCGATTCATCCTTATATTGGAAGTTCCCGTTGGAATCTCTGGTGATTAGTCCGAAGATAAGCCCTTTCACCCAAAGTTCCAGACTGTTGTCGGCTTTCTCCTTAGGTAAGACGGAAAATCCTTCCCTTTCCATAGTCACCCGCATGTCTTCATCGATGAAGCATGAATAGGCAAGCGGCTTCATCATGTAGTTGTCGTGGGCATGGCGGTAAGTTTCTGTTCCTGCAATGGCAAATGTCGGGAACACTCCATATTGATGATAAAAGACAATCCTGTCGCGCGAGCCTATTGATGAGAATGCCACCTCGTGCATGACTCCGGCAGGAATACATTTCTCAATATCTATGATGGTGCCTTTCAATCCTGTACTTGACTGCTCCTGAACTCCTATATAGTAATAGTTATTTAGGGTGGGATTCAAATGACCCCGGTAGTTGAGAGGGCACATCGGGCTTGCCAACGAGATGGCACGGCTTACGATTTTCTCGATTTCTCCCTTTGGCAATTTCGACAGTGCATCTTCTACGCTCATTGATTCCCAAAGACTTCCTGAGTTGAGTGTGGAAGTGTAACCGTTCAGTAGATCCACAACTTGCTCCGGTGTGAGATTGTCGAACCCATATATTTCAACTCCAGCAGGCAAGGATTGCACGAATTGATTGACGTTGACATCTGATGGCTGAACTTCAACTTGATTTACGTAGGGTTGGGTCAAGTCTATTTCAAACATCCCCCGGGGCGACATTAGTGCGCTACCCATGGTTGCTATGTTGTTGCGCAAAATCTGACAGGCGCTTTTTATAGTGGCCTCTATGTTTTCAAGCTTTCTATCGGCATCTGATAGCTCCTGCATGAGCCAAGTGTAGAATGTGATGGCGCCGTTCCTGCGTTGTATCTCTCTTTCATTCACTACAGCACTGTATACAACCGTGCAAAGGGTTTCAAGAGCCTCTTCCACAGCCCGTTTCCTCCCAAAGAATCTGCCGTTGGCTGCCTTATATTCCTCTACAGCGGTTCTAAGTGCACTTTCGCGGGCAGTGACTGCGTTTACGCAAGCCTCTCGTTCTTCTCTCATTTCTTTAAGGCAGATCTCGATCTGGGCCTTAACCTGACCGATGAATTCTTCTGCATACACAGGGCCTCTTGAATTAACCAGATCCTTTATCTTATTCTCAAACGAAATCTTAACCCTGTTCTTGAGTTCATCCACTTTGGCAGTGAGGTCACTCGGATTCACTGCTACACCTGATAGGCTTCTGTAGCTGTTGATATCACCCATCGGATTTGCCTTGTCATAAATTTCCTGAAGCGCAGATTGAGGATTCTTTGCCAATAGAAAGTCTATCACCTGATCCTGTCCGTTGTTTTCGCGGATCTGTTCGGTGTCTATCCATGTGTTGGCTTCTATGTTGATATTGCTGCCCGGATTCAGTAGGGCGGCTGCAAGTTCACGTGCTGCTTTCTCCCTATATAATGTTGAGAGTTCAGATGCCCGGAAAGTGATCTCGCTCATTCCAAGTGTTCCTATCACAGCCCGTTTGTTGGCTATGTTGTAATCACCGGAGTTCATATCTCTCTCAAGATTGTTGGCCACGCTCTGCATTCCGCTCGATAGTTCACCTGCAGTCACCACCATTGCCATGCTCATCATTTGCGACAGATAGTCGCTATGGTTAACCGTGTCTCCGTTAATGTTTCGGTTGCTTATTGCCAATATGGTGTTGAATGGTGAGCCAATAAGGGTCTTTTGCTCGGTGAGATAGTTTACGGGTGTTTTCTTGTCAAAGGGCAGATGCATGAAATAGTCAAGGTCTACAAGTGACCCGCATCCGTTGGGATAAAGTCGCTCCTTGCCGAAATTTAGCTGCGCGTCGTAGACATCAGGAAGAACCATGTAGCCGACTATCTTGGATGTCTCTGGCAATGCCTGTTCCCTGAATATGTCTTTCACCAGATATGCCATGTCAAGAAAGTTTCCCGATCCGGTTCCACCTGCAATCGAAAATACAATATTCACCTCAACGTCATTCGATATCAATTCGTATTTGTCGTTATGGATTGTATGGAGGTTGCAAATCTGGTTAAGGGCATGCTGGATGTTCATTCTCGATTTGCGGTAGTTGAAGGCAAATGCTATACGTCCGTTTGTGCGCACCATACCGCAACCGTTCTCTAAGTCTGCAACGGCTGGAAGATTGCGGTCGGGAAGCCAACTTAGTTCTGAACGATTATGACTTACCTTGTCTTTTGAACGCGTCACCATAATGTCTGATGACTCAGCCGGATCAAATTTCACATCTCCGTAGATGGAATTTAAATGGTAGTTTTTATATTGATTCTTGTCTGAGTCAAAAACAAGGAATTTTATCATCGGAGGGACTTCCCCATAAGTCTCTATGAATGCGCGCTTAGTATGCAACAGTGTCTTAAAGCCTGTGCCACCAAGTCCGATATAAAGCGTGCGTTTAAGTTTTGGAACCATGGTATTATGTTAGTTTATTATTATTTCAATTTTCTTTGAAGGATTGTTGGCTGACAAAACCTTATAATTGCATCCGGCTGTCCATAACGGAGCCGGATCGCTTATCAACTCTCCGGTTGGGCAACGGAATCGCATGTTTTTGCCGGAGGGTGTAATCTCAACCTCGCTGCTCCACTCCGGATTGCTATGATATAAAATCTTTCCTCTCCATATCTTGTCGAAAGCCCCTTGTTCCTTTTTTCTCGGGCCCATGACCACTTTGCGGTAGCCTTGAACTTTCATATTGGCAAAGTATGGATTTTGTATGGTGATCTTTCCTCTCTTGAATTTCGGATATTTCATATTTCTGATAAATCCGAACCATGAAAGCAGGAATAACGCTATAAGTCCGATTATAATCCAGAAGATTATCTCAGTCAGGCTTGTCTTTGCCTGATAGTCTCCCTCAAGATTTATCTTGAAACCTTCCGGACGTTCCCCATTTATCCTGTCAAGATTGTTTGAATGGATTTCGATTAGGTCAAGACTAACCTTATCATCCTTGTCTTGTGCCGGAATGATAACCTCAAGAATAGACTTTTCTTCAGGCCTGATCTCAATAATGTTGTCAGGTATGGCAGCACCGTCATACAGTAGCTCATATTCTGATAACTTACGGTCAGACTTAATGCGGAACATCGCTGAACTATTGTCTGTTTTGGCTTGTTCATTAAATTCGGATGCAAGATTCCACCTCAATGTGTCGTTGTCATTTCCTTTAACCCACAGAAATGGCTTGATATGCTCTGCTGATGAATAAGATTTCTTTGCATCATCAACTTTTAGATTCAGTTGGCGCATTGGCTTTGTGTTGAGCACTACGTCGATTTCCGGATTGGTGATAATTACATCGTCGCTCTGCACAACAATAGGGAGCTCTATGGAAGGTTGGCCGATAGCTCGGTTTAATGCCTCTATATTGTCACCAAACTTTGACTCCACGTGGATTGTAATTTTACCCTGACTTATACTATTGCCTTTTATGGAGAATGTGACAAACTTATTGGCGTCATTCAGAAGATTGGCTGCAAAAGTTCCTGAATTTGAAAATCCAAGAGTGATATCGGTTGGAAGGTCTCTTGTATTTATTTCAATCACATCTGAAGAATAGCATCCGAAAGATGGAATACCAGCAGATGCATCAATCACTGTAAGGTCGTCACATACATCAATCACATTCTTGATTCCGGCCGGTAAAGATGCAGCCTGTGTAAGCTCTACATAAAAGCCCTTAGTGTTCTTGTATTTTCCACAAAAAGCCTTCAGAATTGCTGCCAACCGCTGATTTCCATTTCCATTGGAGTTATCTTGCCCATCGGTCATCAATACGATATAATTATCACACGACTGGTCAATATATCTTTCAGCCTCAAGCCATGAATCGCAGATATTGGTGCCGGTGAGTTGTTTTACATAACCATCAAGCACACTTTCCAACTTTGGCCATCCAATGTTTTTCAGATTAACATGGATTGGATGGTGCACCTTATCTTGAAATGGCAATATTACCACCCTTGAATTAGGGTTTTCTTTTGCTTCTTTCTCTAATTCTGCTTTTAAGAATTGTTTTGTTGGCTGCCATATATCGGGCGCTCCGTTATATCCGCTCATGGAACCGGTGCAATCCAACACATAGATAGTATTTCGCTGTCGGGACGTTGATTGTGCAACTCCGGCGAGCGCATTTAAAGCGACAATGATTACAAAAATCATCATCCGCTTAAAGCAAATCTTTACATTGTCCATAAAAATGCACTTACTTGGTTAGTTAAAACTTGCACTTGGAACGCAAAGATAATCAAAATTTTTCAAATTCCCATAATCCAATAATTTTTTTCTATAAAAACAACATCCTTAAATACCCTCAAATTCCCGGATAAGAGCAAGCACTCTCCAAGCACAAGAAAGATATGTGGGGAGCACTCTCCGAGTGCGACAAAAATAAGGCCCCCAAAAAATAAAAGCATCCCCCAAAACTATAAATACCCACCAATTACCGGATAAGTAGCAAGCACTCTCCGAGTGCGACTAAAGTAACAGCCTCCAAAAGAATCAAAGAAACCCTGCTATATGCCTTAAAAAAGTTTTGACGTTATGAAAAATAAAGATAAGTCAGCCGTATCAGCTAACCAATTTTCACTTGTCTGTTTGAAATTTTTTTTGTAAATTTGCATCGTCAATCCTTTCGATTGACAGACATATTAATAAGAAGCGTTTATCGACGCTCATTTGATAAAATAGAAATCTGGAAAATCTCTATCAGGGTCAAATGATGCAGTGATGGATGCCTTTCGATTGTGATATTCTTTATGTGTCTTCGTAAGAAGATACATAATAGTCACATATTTGCGTGAGGCTCTAACTGCTCGTTTCATCCTGAAAGGCATTCCAGAGCCTCTATTTTGTGAGACGAGTTGGAGATACAGACTCTCACGCTTTTTTTATATATAACGCCGACGAGGAGGGGACCGAGGCATTTAACTAACCGTATGAGACAAATTTTTCTTATTCTATCAGTATTAATTATTGGATGCTCCATATCCTTAGCAGCAAAGAAGATGACAATCAATGTCATCCCGGAAACTGCCAAAATCTACATCGATGGGCAACTAGTCAACACCGGATCCTATCAAGTAAAATTCGACAAAAATACCGATTTTTATGTCGTAAAAGTCGAATCTCCTGGTTACATAACAAGAACCTATCGTCTCCTTAAATCTGACCCAAAATCTACCGTGCTTTATACTCTTCCTGAGGATGAAGCAATGCTTGCCTCTATTGGCAGCGATGACGGTGTTGATATGGCTAATAAATGGTTTGATGTAACTTGTCGCAAAGGTCTAACAGAAGATCAAATATGGAAACGACTTATGAGCGTGTGTACTAATTATTTCGATAATATAGAAGTTCGAGATAAGGCAGCTGGCTGGATAAAGACCTCATGGCGTTTGTCAAAATTTAAATATCAAACAGTTCGTACTCGTTTGGAAATACGGATGAGTTTTACCGATGAAAATGTTGTGTCTTATCGTGTAAGGATTTCGGTCCAGATAAAAGATAATGATTGCATAGGAGAAAACTGCTTCAAGTCCTATGAACGGGTACTTAGAACATTTGAGCCTATGATCCAAGAACTTCAAACCTCCGTTGGTGGTGGTGAATAAATTACTCAATTAATTAATATGAAGAAAGTTATTATTCTTAGTGCATTAAGTGCTATCGCGCTTGTTGTGTCTGCATCTATCCCAAATCAACTAAGCGATGAATATGGACAAACCGTATTTTCGGTATCTGATCCGGAGTATGAGTGGAGCCAAATGGATACAAAGCAAATTAAAGTTGGATTTAAATCACAATCTCTTCAATTTGAATCAAAACAAGATAAAGGGTTCGCTTATTCAGTTGTAGAATTGCCTGTAACCGTAGAAGATAATACTGAATTCCTTTTTGGAATTAGCTTGAATGGGTTTAAACCGAATGATAAGAATTGCTTTGGAATGATTTTTGATTATCAAGACATTCGCAATTATAAAGCGATAGCTATTTCAAAAAAAGAGTACCAGTACTATGTTGTTAAGGACGGTGTAGCCTCGATGATTAAAAGTGGTCCAGTAAAACACAAAGGAGATTCTTTCAAATTGATAATGAAGAGGGAGAATGGTGGAATTGAATTTCAACTTAATGACATAGAGGTATGTAAGTTGAGAAAAATCAAGCTCACATCATCATATTTTGGAGTATTCATTAACGGAAAAGGTAAAGCAGAAATGCCATCGTTTATGTTGTATGTTCCTGAACAAGAGGATGTTGAGCAGCCCACCTCAAACACATGATATCATTCTCAACCATCAAAGAGTAATAAGGTTCTCAATAGCATGTTACCCCTGTCGTTGTCGTCAGGGGTTTATTGTCTCCATAAAAAAAGAAGACATTAATTGACTATTCTACCCTGCAAGTCAGTTATTGTCTTTATTATGTAATATTCGAACTTTAAATTAGCATATACACATGAATGTCAAATATCTTATCAACTCATATATGGCAAATTGTAGTAAGATATATTTGCGAAAACAACAACTGTAGTAGTTTCCGAGAACGTAATGTAGAAAGCAAGCCGAGTTGAGCGCATAAGCGAGAAAATCCCAATATCCTCCTATTGTTCCAAATTATTTTGTAAGATAAGGTATCCCTACCCAGAAATCCCAATGTAACTCTGCCCCGGTAACCCAACAAAAGATCAACCCGGCATATCTCAGAGTGAAATGCCCTCGTACAAGCATGCATTGTCTTGAGCTTCGGAAAACTGAAAACTGACAACAAAAAAATTTGGCAAAAACAGCTACGTTAACCGAATTTGCCATATTTCAATTCCAATAACTCCAATCCAACTGCAAAATTCTTTATATAGGTCTTTCAATTGACGAGACGATGGATTGGATTACTCTGTCGGGGTTCTCAAGCCAGTCGATGGTCCAAAGTCTGTGGAGGCGCCAGCCAAGGGAGTTGAGAACGGTCGGCACGGTAATCTCGCGGTCGCGGACAGTAGGTAGCGCGTTATAATCCCTTCCGTCTATAATCAGTCCGAGGATATAATTATCAGGGTTCTCATTATCAAATATTGCAATATCAATCTTAAAGGCGCTTCTTCCTACTTTTGTGGCGACATGGTAGCCTTTCTCCCGCAACTTGTCTGCAATGTCATCAATGATTGTTTCCTTTTCTATGCCGGTTGATTGCAATTGTGGTATATCACCGTTTAGGGCATAGGAAAGAAAATTGCGTAGGGCAACCACTCCTTTAGCTGTCACGTCGTCAGCCGGAATATGCTGTGGCAACAAAGAACTGAAAACAGTCATTTCCTCACGTGCGCGTGACACCGCTACATTCAACCGTCGTTCACCTCCGCTCTTGTTGAGAGGCCCAAAATTGAGCGACACGTTTCCATTTTTGTCAGGACCATACCCTATGGAAAAAATGATGATATCCCGTTCATCTCCCTGCACATTCTCAAGGTTCTTGATAAAAAGCGGTTCCTCGGCTTCATCAAGTTTCTTCTGCAAGGTTTTATTGCGCTGAAGCTTAGTGTTGAGTATGTCTTCAATAAGATTGCTCTGGGCCTTGGAAAACGCTACAATACCAATGGAAGGTGCAGCGGGAGAATTCTCCAACAGATCCAAGACGTGCTTCACTACTGCTTCAGCCTCAATTTTGTTGGTTCGCGTCTTGCCATAGTCGTAAATCCCAGCAGGATTAATCAGCGACACCTTGCGTTCTGAATCATTATGAGAGGGGAATGTCAGCAGCCTATTGTTGTAGAAATGGCAGTTTGAGAAAGCTATCAGGCTTTCATGACGCGAACGGTAGTGGCGTGAAAGATAGCGGGATCTCATGCCGATTGCTATGCAGTCTTCAAGTATGGAATCGGAGTCTTCGTTTTCCTCTACATCCTCACCGGTGGTGGTCTGCGTCATAAAGAACCTCGTTGGGGGCAACTGCAGCGGATCGCCCACAACCACAAGGCTGCGACCGCGTGCAATAGTGCCGACAGCGTCAGGCGTTTCCATCTGAGACGCCTCGTCAAAAATCACAATGTCGAACAGATCGGGTTTCATATCGAGATATTGTGCCACACTCAACGGAGACATGAGCATACAGGGAAATAATATGCCGAGAATATCTCTTGACTCAGCTATCACCTTTCGTAGCGCAACTCCACGTCCATTTGTCTGCAATCTTCGGGACAGCACTGCAAGCTGTGACATTTGTTCAGCCGAGAGGCAGGATTCGATTATGTTCTTTTCCATCTTGCGGATAAGTTCACTGCGCTGCAGCTTCTGAAATTCTTGTGCACTCCGGCGATATCGGTCGATAGAGTTTTCATGCAGACGGCCTGAAAATCCACGCAGGTTGCTGTCAGTGTCTATGGCATGGTAGGCATAAGCCCGATAATAGGAGCTGTGTATGGCATCGGCAGAATTGTTGCCGCTAACGCCCTGAAGGTAGAAATCCAATGCCTTAGGCAGGCGATAACCATTGATTTTTGACACCTTTTCGGAGAAATGATACCATCGCCGAAGTTCACCTACAGCTCCGTTCCACCGTTGAATTGATTTTTCCAGAGTGTCGATGTCTTTGAAATTTTCATCTGTGACAGTGGCTTCTCTTGATAGATTTTGCCAAACCTCACTGTTGCTGAGAATTTCTTCTGCAGAGCGTTTCTTAAACCATCTGTTGAGAACTGACACTGCCTTCTTGCGTGCTTTTGCAATGGCATCGGGCATATCAGACAATGCTTTGGTGACAGCCGTCTGATTGGCTGCCGTGTTCTCATGAGGATATAGCCCAACGAGTCTTGATGTAGCGGGATGGTATCCCATGATCTCGGCAACAAGATCGAGAGAACGCAATTCCGCACACAGTTCATTTAGCTGCGCGGGCGACAGGTGCCTTACATCTTCATATCCTATGGCAATGTTTTCATAAGCAACAGACAGCTGTTGGTTCACGCAATCGTAAAGCGACAGCCCATTCGCCTTTTTTGAATGTATGGCATCGGTAATGTCGCTGAGATGCTTTTGGGCAGCTTCCAATGTCTTGGCTGCAAGCTGATACTCCTCCGAACTCTTGGCTACAATTGAATAATCACTTAATTTCTGAATCCCGGATTTTTGCACCTGACCGAAGAATGATCGTTTGTCAACCTTATTGCTATGCAATTCCAGGCAGTAGGGCTCGAGTCCGATTGCATTGAGCCTTGCCCTCACTACATCGAGGGCAGCCTTCTTCTCAGCTACGAAAAGAACCCGTTTCCCGGAATAAAGCGCATCAGCTATGATATTTGTGATGGTCTGTGATTTCCCTGTTCCCGGAGGACCGTGCAGAACGAATGATTGACCATAATGGCATTCTGCCACTGCTTCAAGCTGCGATGAGTCGTAGTCGACAGGCAGCATGAGATCAATCAGGGATTCTGATTCAATGGAACGGGCTTCTGCATATTCGGAAATCTCTTGCCCTGCCTTGTAACGATTGTCGATCAATCCACGCAACACGGGGTGACGGTCAATCATCTCAGGATGATAATGCACGTCATGCCACATGAGAAACTTGGTAAACGAGAATATTCCGATGTAGGACTGTATCGGTAATTCCCATTGCCGTTCAGCTGGTTGCCGTTTGTTTATTTCCTTTACATGTTCTGTGAATATGTCGAATATCTTACGCCAGTCCGGAAATCCTTCCTCATCTTGTGGAAGCTGGTCTAATTCCGGGAACGTCACTCCAAACATCTGGCGGAGCATCTCGATAAGCGTGACATTGATCATAGACTCATCGTCGCGGAGTCTGACCTCATAGGTCAGGGCTTTCTTACGCACGATGCTGACCGGTACAAACAGGAGAGGGGCGATGTGCGGACGCGGATCATCCACATCAAACCAGCGTAAGGCTCCCAGAGATACAAAAAGTGTGTTTGCTCCGTTTTCCTCAATAGAAGTCCTTGCTGCCCGATACAGATTCTTCAACTGTTCCATGTTATCCTTCTCCGGAGGACCAACCACCTCCGACAATCGGTTCATCTTGATGAGCTCAACTACTGAAGATACATTTCGTTCTCTTATTGGAACTATTGTCTTCCCGGGTTTCAGATCGAGCATCACATTGCGGAGTGAAAGATCAAGCAACTTTCGTTCCCAGCCTTCCCTTCGGGAAGATTCTTTTGATTCCTCCCTGCAACCTTTGATCTCCTCATCCGTGTATTGCGGCAACATGTCGGAATTAACAGGCAATGAGCGTACACCCCTTTTACGTGAATTCGCTATGTCCACCGCAAAAGTAATCCTGTTATTCTTTATTAAGGAATCTGCAGCCTTGACCGCGTCGTCAAGATTTAACCCATGACATATAGCTGTCGATTCAATGAGCATCAGCACCGGATTTTCATCAGAAATGCAGTTCCGGATCGTGGAATCCACTATGGTTACAGGTTCATCGATTGGATAGTCGGGGAATACCCATACACCCGCTATGATATGACCCGGTACAGAAACAAGACAGGGAGAAAGGCCTATTCGTTCCAGGCAAGAGCATAGCAGCAAGGAAAGGTCAAGGCAATTGCCATGCTTGTACCTGCTGATCAGTTCAGGGGTCATAACCCGTTGCCCGGCGTCGATATAATTCGTGCTTAGGGTGAGATACTTAAGATTTTCCGACATCAGTGCAGACCAAATGGCACGAATCTGCTCTATCACAGCCCCATTGTCGGCTAAACTATATCCGTTGAATGATGCATGGCGCGAATACTTTTGCAGGATAGGGGTTGCCTTTTCTATTATGTGGGCAATATATGCATGGTTTGGCATGACAAATGATGCCAATTCCTGATACTGCATTTCAGTTCCAACCCAATGATTCCATGCCTGTATTGTGATCGGGAAGCGGAAGAATGCCACTTCCCGGCTGCCGTTGGCAACCGTAACCTTGAATTCCGTGTATACTGCTTCGTTGAGCTGCAGAAGGCGGACAAGGTCGGGCATTACATCCGATAAAGGAACCTTTATTGTTTCATCAGGCTCTATCTTCCTGATTTTGATATCTATTGCAGGGAAATAGAAACCCCCGATGCTGAGTTCAACATCATCAAGAGGCCTCCCGCTGATGTTCTTTATGTAGATATCGTTGATTACTTCACCGCCATTGAGGAGCATGGCATAGTTTATAGTCTGCATATAGTCTATGTGCAGAGCTATTTGGTTGGATGTGCGAATTTGTTCCATATCGTTATATACCCTCTACATCGCAAAGGTAAACAAAATATTTGAAAAAAAGACAACATCTATCATTTTCTTCAATTGGCTGTCAAATATGAAGTTGTTTTTTCATGAAAATATTTCCAATTTCGAATATTATTTACTAACTTTGCAGCGCAAACCCGGAAGGGAATTAAAAGTGGATAAATTTGGCTGCTTGCAACCACTGAAAAAAATGCTAAAACTGCATTCGGTTTCTCTGTCCTTATGTGGCGGAGACCAGTTGTCGAGGCATTTTGAGCGCAAGCCCAAGATGTCTGTTTTTTTAGACCCCGTCTCATAAGATTTGAGAGGCCCCGGGGAAGCTGGGTTGGGATGATTTTCGGCATG
>CAYQXG010000015.1:0-40225 GCA_964421525.1 uncultured Sangeribacter sp.
CTTCAGCGCAAAGAGTGTGCCACCAAGCCATAGCGAACTTGAGCCATTCTTTCATAGGTTTGCCAAGGATGAGCTTTTCAGCGTCATAGTAACGATAGGCGAGGGGATTATAGCTTGAAGTGCCCTCGAACTTGATTTTCCCTATACCGGGAAAGTATTCTTTCTGTGCCATTGTTGTGTTTATTTGGTTTTTTAGGTTCTTGAATTATTTCTTTGATTGTAGTGAATATAAGATTAATAAATATTTACCAATCTTATAATCATAAGATTATTCTTTATTTAGAAGGTTTAGGCGTTCTTTCCAGAGTTTGTAGGCCTTGAGATATGGTTCACGGTCTTCAGGAGGCGTAATCTCAGTGATTTTCTTAAGAGTGGCGAATGCCTCATTATTATCTTTATATATGCCGGCTCCGATACCCGCGCCTTTAGCTGCACCTACGCTACCGTCAGTCTCATAAAGTTTAATAGTGGCGCCGCTGACAGCTGCAAGAGTTTCGCGGAATAGGGGACTGAGGAACATATTAGCATGTCCGGCATGGATAGTGTCGACCTTAAGTCCCATAGCCTCAGTGATCTCTATGCCATACATAAATGAGAACACAATACCTTCCTGTGCACCACGCATCAGATGTGCCTTATTGTGAATATTAAAATTTATGCCGAAGATAGAGCACCCGGTTTCTTTATTCTGGAGAATTCGTTCTGCTCCGTTACCAAATGGGATAATGCTGATTCCCTCGGCACCTACCGGCACGGATTCTGCCATACGGTTCATATCGTCGTAGCTCATTCCCGGGTCTGCTATGTTCCGCTTGATCCAGCTATTGAGAATGCCTGTGCCGTTTATGCAAGTAAGAACACCTACGCGAGGTTCCTCTGCAGTGTGGTTTACGTGCGCAAAGCAGTTCACACGTGATTTGGGATCGCAATCTATCTTTCCGTTTATAGCATATACCACTCCGGAAGTGCCTCCGGTTGCGGCAATTTCACCAGGGTTGAATACGTTTAGACTTAGTGCATTATTCGGTTGGTCGCCAGCACGGTAGGTGACCGGAGTTCCCGGTTCAAGTCCAAGTTCCTTCGCAGGTTCGGGTAGAAGGCGACCTTGAATACTGAATGTGGGTTTCACTTCAGGGAGAATCTCCATGTCAAAGCCGAAGTAGTCCATAAGGAACTTGGCGGGAGCATTTTCCTTGAAATCCCATAGCACATAATTTGAAATTCCTTCAGGAGTAGTGCATATTTCGCCGGTCATTTTCATTGCAATGTAGTCGGCGGGAAGCATTATTTTGTAAATTTTCTCAAACACCTCCGGTTCATTTTCCTTCACCCAAGCAAGTTTTGCAGCGGTGAAATTACCCGGTGAATTGAGAAGATGGGTCAGACACTGTTCTTCACCAAGTTCTTCAAATGCTTTCTGACCGTAAGGAACGGCACGTGAGTCGCACCATATAATAGCATCACGTAGCAATTTGCGGTCTTTGTCGACGCAGACAAGTCCATGCATCTGGAAGGAGAAGCCTATTGCCTTGATGTCAGCGGGATTCGCTTTGGATATATCAAGAACACTTTTTGTAACTTCTTTAATATATTCCCACCAGTTTTCAGGATTTTGTTCTGCCCATCCTTGGCGAACAGCCTTGATGGGAGCCTCTGATTTCGGGAAGAAATCGGTAGCCACACATTTTCCACTTTCAGCTTCAACGATACTTGCCTTTACTGAGGAAGTGCCTATGTCGTAACCTAATAAGTACATACGTTATTGTTGTTTTTATGGTATATTTTAGAAAAATCTTTTGCCTGTGGTTCAAAATAACCTCTTTAGTTTACAAAGTTAATAAATAATTCAGACTTACAAAAACTTTTGGCAAAACTTTTTCAACTTATATCGAAAAAAAAGATTCTTCCATGCGGTCTCTAAAACCAGATACCGGTCATGACTGTTCCTTTATCTTTGAATTCGATCATTTCCCGCTTCTATTACAACTCATACATTTTTCCTCTTCTAATCCAGTCCCGTAGCATCTAAAATATTATCCGGTCCCTCCCGCAACTACCGTATTTTTCTTCTATCTTTCTTTTCACCATCATTAGCATTTCAGCTTCTAACAAATAGAAGATCAAAAAAACTGAAGTTTGATCAGAGTATTTATTCAAACGCGTGTACTTAACTATACTATCAAATATGCTATTTATAAATTCAAAGGAAATAAATAATTTAGACTCAAAAATTTTTTGATAAAACTATTCAAAACATACAGGAATAGATGTAAGCAATTTATTTCTCGCATTAATCAAAGATAGTAAACTTACATGGCAGCATCCGTTACAAAAATTCAAGAAGCATACATAAAATAGGGAGAGACTGGTTCTATGGCCTCTCCCTATTCAAAATAGGAAACTTGATTAGTTTTTATTCAGAATCTTCTTTTACAAGATTGAATTTTGTTGTGATTTCTTTTTGGTCTATTGCTTGCCGTAAATTAAATCGCTTTCGTTGTGTTAAATAACCTGTTTTCTCGCAACTAATTTCTATTTGGACATTACCAGAATTATTGTATGAAAGCCCACGTATATCGAATGATTCTGTAGACTCATAGGGTGTTGTGCCAATAAAGTTTGCATTTGTGTTGGCAACATCTGGTGTCGAAGATACTACACGCCATGAAATATCAGCACCTTGAGGAGTAGATAAAATGTACCATCGTATCACGGTATGTTCCAATGCTGAATTACCCATTCCTGATACTTCTTTATTTTTCTCCTGTTTTGCATTCTTAGCAATTTTCAACTGAGAGGCAATAAGATCCCAATCGATGCCCGATAGTGCTTCCTCGAATGCTTCAACAAGCGGATGTGCTATATCAACTTCCGAGCGAGATTTCCCACGTCCGGTTGATGTTGTAGAAGAAATCACAAGTTCATTTTCAGGGTTGAATAGTTCCCAGTTAACAACCATAGCACCTGATGATGAGAAGTTTTTTTTCTTCTTATTATAATCGAGCACTCTAAGTCTAAAATCTCGGATATGGACTTTCAGGACGAAGTCTGTATTAGCATTTGAAGCTGTTTTAAGTCCGAGACTGGAAGCGTAACTATTAAGAAATTGCTCCACACTTTCTGTAAGCGAATAACCAATATTAAAAGAGGGAAAGTCTGCCGCTTGCTTACTTGGAAGGTCATTTAAGTTAAGAATATCTCGATCCCGTACATCGCTATTAACCTGAATGCGGACTCCGTAGTCAAGATTTCCATAGCGCTGAGACACATCAGCTTTGGTCGGAAGTTCCACGTCAATTGACGAAGATACCGAAGATTTCTTCGCTGCACCAATGTAAAAAGGGACAGCTAAGGCAGTTATTAAAATCAGTATTTTGAATTTTAATCTCATTATTCTTCTTTTATAAGATTGAACTTAGTAGAGATTTCTTTTTGGTCTATTGCTTGCATGAGGTTAAAGCGCTTCCGCTGAGTCATATAGCCTGCTTTTTCACAAGTCACCTCAATTTGTACATTCCCCGAATTGTTGTAAGTCAATCCTTTAATGTCGAATGCTTCTGTTGATTCATATGGCGTAGTTCCAACGAAATTAGAGTTGGTATTTGCTACGTCCGGAGTCGATGAAATTACTCGCCATGAAACATCAGCACCTTGAGGCGAGGAAAGAATATACCAGCGGATTACGGTATGTTCCAATGCAGTGTCACCATTCCCATTCACCTGTGCATTTGATTCCTGTTTAGGAATTTTAGCCACTCTCAAAACATTGGCTACTTCACTCCAATTAAGTTTGTTCATAGCATTATTAAATGCAGTTCCTACAGGTGAAGTATTTAGTTTGTTATTACCATACTGGCGAAATGATCCGGTAGCACTGCCCATCTGAATAATAGTTTGACCAACTTCATCCATTAGCTTCACAGAAAGATCAATCCTATATTCAATATCTTTTCCTTTTTTATCTAAAAAAATAATTTGCATTTTTCGTACGATTACATTAAGACAATAGTCCGCTTTTTGACGTACATCAAAATCCATGGCTTGAATGTAGTTGACAGCTGCATCCTTTGCAAAAGTACTTATTGAAGGGGAAAATGAATATTTAGGCATTAATAATCGCGTTCCTCTGCTCAGCATATTCATGTCTACGATTTCGTCTTCGTTCACAATCGATGATGTAACTACTCTGATAGGTTTGTCCAAGTTATGATACTTATCAACATTGACATCTCTTTCCACATTGAGAATAAGAGTGAATTCTTTGGGTGCAGTTATTTTTGATGAGAAACACGAAGTGAGTGTGAATGTCATCGTGCAAAGAGCAAAAATGATAAAATTTTTATATAAATTTTTCATATTATTACGAACTTACTTTGTGGTGGGATGAATTTTTATGATTTTTGCTGTGACTGATGCCTGATATTCTACAGTATTATGACCGACATTTGATGCACGTGTAGTTACAATTGGTTCGAGGACCCCGTCCGCTCCGTAATCTTTGACGGTATCAATCAAACGAGCAATAGCTACTCTTCGAGCGAATTCTTCTGCTTCCGGCATATCTTCAGATCTGGCAACTTCTGACTGAAGATAACCGAAAGTGGCTGTACCACTGAATTTCCGTAGGCTCCATCCATTTTTGTTATCAAAAGAGAAATGATATGCAAAGTCACCGTCGCCGCTTTTAATTGAGAGAGAGCTTCCGGAATAAGATGCTATTACAGATGCTGTCTCTGTAACAGATGTCATAATGTCATAATCGCCTTTTACTAAATTTAATGCGGCAGCCGGAATAGCATCGGCAGAACTGACAGCATGAGGTATTACAAGATTTTTGACTCCGCTACATGATGTCAGGGAGATGGTAGCTATAATAGCAAAAGCTACCACTAAATTATTAAATTTTCCCATATTAAAATGATTTTGTTTCTAAATGTAGTAATGAGTCCTAATACTGATAATTAGACAATACAAAAAAAGCGAGGACTCGAACTTTGTTTGTTTTTCTGAGGTATCGCCAAACACCTAACACAATCAAACAAGTAAAAGCCCACGCCTAAGCGTGAGCATTAACTTTAACTTCTTGATTGTGTTTCCTTAAAAATTTGGCGATTTTCAGAAAAAACAAGAATAAAATTAACGCTTTTATGTCAATATGTCCTTTTTTTTTAACTTTAATTCATTGGCACGAGAATAATTATGTTAAACAATTAAATTTTATCACTAAGATTTTGAATTTCAGATTATAATTTAATTATCAATTGTTTTTCACCGGGTTTACTTTCCCAATTCAAATGCAAATTTAAGTAAAGATTCTGAAATAGTCAAATAAAAAATGATATTTTAATAAAATTAATATAATAGAGTCAACATAACACCAAGATGTTGGGAGATTTTTTGTATAATTCGAATGAAACAATTAATTTTGTACTTTATGAGACAAGATTTCAATCTTAAAGGGCATTTATCGATGCTGGGGGCAAATGTATGTTGGGGATTGATGTCACCTGTTGCAAAGCTTGTGTTTGCATCAGGTATAATTGCTCCAATAATTATGGTGGATTTCAGAATAGCAGGAGCAGCGATCTTGTTCTGGATAACCTCGCTCTTTTCTCCGAAAGAGCACGTTCCGGCTATTGACAAATTGCGTCTTTTCGGAGCCGGAATGATAGGTATACTTCTCAATCAGGGGTGCTTCATAATAGGTGTAAGTTACACGTCGCCGGGGGAGGCGTCTTTAGTCACAACAACTATGCCTATGTGGGTGATGCTGCTTGCGTGGCTTTTCCTCCACGAACCAATCACTATGAAGAAAGCAGGTGGTATTGTCCTTGGGGCAGCCGGTGCCCTTATTCTTGTTCTTGGAGGGAATGGGTCGATAACCGGAGGTGACAATCCGGCACTGGGAGATTTCATAGTGTTGATGGCACAACTTTCATACGCACTCTATCTTACGTTATATCGCAATTTCATAAAGAAATATTCTCTCGTAACTCTGATGAAATGGATGTTTCTTTCTGCTACAATTGTAGGATTGCCTTCTACAATCAGTTTCTTGAAGGCTACTGAATGGACAGATATTTCATTGTCGGAATGGCTTGGTGTGGCCTACATAGTCGTTTTTGCCACATACGTCGCATATATATGCATCATGATAGGACAGAAAAACTTGCGTCCTACAATAGTGGGTATGTACAATTATGTGCAGCCTATTGTTGCAACGATAGTAGGAATAATCTTGGGAATGGATCATTTTTCCATTCCTAAAGTCTTTGCAGTTGTCTTGATTTTCACAGGAGTATATCTGGTTACTATGTCGAAAGCAGCTCCCTCCGACTTTAAAGAAACAGCCAACTGATAAATATTTAGACCCCGGGGGCTCTTAAAATCTTTATGAGACGGGGTCTTAGTCAAATATGGAGTGGAAATGCAGATTATTAGGTTACCCTCTATGTGAAATGAGAAATTTTATGTAAATTTGCAGAAAATCTTTTGATATGAAAATTAATAAAATATTAGCAATGGTGCTCATAGCCGGAGCATCAACGGGAATGAATGCAGCGGTCTTTGATGAGAATTTCTGCGACAGTACACTGAGAGTAGATTATGTCTTTGGAGGAGGTCCGGGAGGTGTCAAAATAATGCTCAACGGACAGTCAAAACAAGATGGATGGTCAGGTAGGCGTGCCCGTCTTGACAAAACGCCGGTTGCCGGAAACGGGACAGTTTTAGTGACAGATCCTGTCACAGGCGACACGCTATATTGTAATTCTTTCTCATCTCTTTTTCAGGAATGGTTATGCACTCCTGAAGCTGAGGAAAAAGATATGGCCTTCGAGAATTCATTTCTTGTGCCTCTGCCAAAAAATGAAGCAGATGTGACAGTCACTCTGAGAAACAACCGTCATGAAGAAATAGGAAAAATGACACATCGTTATCGTCCGAATGATGAACTCGTAGCGCTACGTGGTAAAAATCCTATGCCACACAAATATCTGCACAAGGGCGGTGACAGGAGAGAAGCTATCGACATTGCTATACTTGCCGAAGGGTATACTCAGGAAGAGATGGATACATTCCTTTCGAAAGCAAAGATAATTACAGATGAAATTCTGAGCTATGAACCGTTTGCTTCGAATAAAGATAAATTCAATGTTGTTGCAGTCATGACTCCGTCAAAGGAGAGTGGTGTCAGCATACCATTAAAAAAAGAATGGAAAGACACTGCATTGCGTTCAAATTTCAGCACGTTTTATTCGTCGCGCTATCTGACTACTCCGAACGTAAAGTTGATGCATCAGTTGCTTGAGGGCATTCCATACGAGCACATACTTGTTTTGGTTAACACTCCGGCTTATGGAGGCGGGGGAATCTACAATAGTTATCAGATCGCAACGTCAGATCATGACCTGACATTGCCGGTGGCCGTGCATGAATTCGGTCACAGTTTTGCCGGCCTTGCTGATGAATATTTCTATGCAAACGAGGAAGACGGTCAATATCCCCTTGATATCGAGCCATGGGAACCAAACATCACTACAATGGTCGATTTCAAATCCAAATGGGAAGATATGTTGACTCCCGGAATAGAGGTGCCCACTCCATGGCAGGAGGAACCAAAAGATAAAAAGAAAAAAGGAGTCAAAAAAGACAATGGCATAGATGAAAAAGTAGGTGTCTATGAAGGAGGAGGCTATAAGACTAAAGGAGTGTTCCGGCCGGTAGTCACATGCCGTATGCGCGATAATTTTCATCCAAGTTTCTGTCCTGTATGTGAAAGGGCAATCAAGAGGATGATAGAATTCTATACAGACAAATAAAAAGATGATTGAAATATTTAGGAAGGAGGCTTTTTTAAGCTTCCTTCTTAGACCCCGTCTCAAATTGAAGTGACCCCAAAAAGTTGGACACAAAACTTTTGGGGTGCACTTCAAATCTTATGAGACGGGGTCTTAAAATTTATAGGTCAGCATAACGTGAGCTCCGATCTGCTTGCTGTTCCATTTTAAGTTGTCGATTCCGGATGCTGCCACAGGGTCATCCATGATATAAATAGTCATATCTTTATAATAAGTATTTCTCGAGTAAAGATCCATACCGCCATTAAGATAAAGATTACGATATAATTTGAAATAGAAATTGGCTTCAAAATGATTGAATGTGGTGACCCCGTTGTCGCCACCTTCAATTCCAATCGAAGATCCGTTCGGACTTGTCATCCAAGTGTGGGATGAATCGAAATTGTTTCTTGTGAAAAGATGATAAAACTGATTTGCAATCTTTACTGATACCTTATCGTTCGCCATAGCCCAGTTTATTCCGGCTTTGACCGAGTAACCGGATCCCCAGCTATAGTTTCTTTCATCATCTCTATAGAGATCAGTTGATACGCCTTCAAGAGCTACGAGATTGAGATGAGCAAATCCATCTACCGACATTTCCCTATTAGGTATGAACCGGACCATTGTACCCACACCGACAGATGCCGGTGTGCCAAGTTTAAATGGGACTATCTCAGGAATCAATTCATCTTTTTCTTCAGGTCTTATGGTGTCGGAATCAAAATAATCGAAATGCTGATATAGTCCGGCATTGAGATTGATTTGTTGCTCATCGATTAATTCCTTACTCATCAAACGCCCCATAACCTCAATTCTGCTCAGTAGGGGTTGGGTTTTCATAACCTGAGCCTCCAGGAGAAATGAAAAATAGTCATAGGGGACTTTAGTGGTGGCCTCATACCTGTCGCCATATTCGATATTGATTTCGGCAGTAGCACCACCCTTGAAGCCGTTATTATTTATCATTGCAAGAAATTCCGGTCCTATAGACAGTTCAAAGCTGATAGGAGGAAGTCCAAAACGTCGGCCGGTAGTGGAGCGTTTCCTCCAAGCTTGTCCTGTGACAATACGGTTGAGACCTCTCATAGGATCAATGATGAAAGCGGCCACCTCCCTTCCAAAACGCTCTCCACCTGTGGAACTGTCATCAAGAACAAGATCTGAAGTGCGATACAAAACTTCTCCTAAAGCGGCTCCACCTACCGGTGTGGCTATGATGTCGTTGGTGGAAGGATACTCACATTCCATACACATCTCCCACATAGCGCTCCCTCCTATAGCAAAGAGTTCTGACTGCCAAAAATTGAATCCATTCGCACGGCCGGCATTGAAGAACATGGAGCCATTGTAGGGATGAGCAAACATGTTGGTGATAAGATGGTCGTTGTCCCATTCAAAACCGTGTCTGAAATTTTCCTTTATAGTTTCCCAAGATATGTAGGCATAATCGCCCTTTTTTACATATCTGTCAAAAGCCCACAAACTTATGTTGAGTCCAACCACCTCCGCACCGGCTCTCCAAAAATTCTTTTTTTTGTGATATTCTATATCCACACTGTCTGGAATCACCGGAGTTGAAACAATGTGTCGGTAGGGGACACGGTGTCTATAGCCACCTCTATGCCACTTGTTTCCATAGGCATGCCTGGTTACACTTATTTTTAATGAATCCATGTAATTGTCATACTTGTTTTGGGGAAACCCGGAAGGAGCTCCGGCAAGAGCCATAGCCAAAAGTACGATTATGGATAGAATTCGTTTTCCGGTCATGTCATCAATCAGATTGCGGTGGAGTTGTTTAAATGTACAAAATTAATCAAAATATTTAAAAAAATCAAACCCCGGAACTTGAAGTGCATCCCAAAGTATTGAGTCTAACTCTTGGGGTTACTTCATGGTCCGGGGGTGATTCAGTTTTGAAGGATATGCTAATTACGGACGTATTACTTCTGTGAATTCAGGAGTCTGACCCTCCGGGGCGAGCACGTAAATGATGGAAGAGGATTTGGAACCGTCAGGAGAAACGGACTCAACCCTGAATTCATATTCAATTCCTTCCGGTATCTTACGGCTTGCAACTGAAACGGGATTTCCAAGTGGAAACTGATAGTTGTCGCATGCTGCATGGAACACCGCAGCCTCCTCCTCAGTGACAGGAGTATCTTTAGGAAAGTCGGGGAGAGCTTCTATTTCACCCTCAACATATCCTTTTTCAATTAGGAAACGTGTGATTTCTGCAGGAGCCTTTGCCACACGAGCATTTCTGACCCCATAACCGGAAACTACTTCTGCATCAGGAAGTGCATCTGCCACATCAGCTGTAGCCTTGCCTATACCGCCACTTCCGAACGTTGCAAAAGTAACTATTTTCTTCCCTTCAAGAGGATTGTCGGCAAGGAAAGTAGCTATAGGAAGAGCATACGTTCCTCCCCATATAGGGAAACCGAGGAATATTGTATCATAATCATCAAGATTTAAAGTGATAGGATTAATCTCAACTTTCACACTGTCGTTTTTTTCCTGCATCCACCTCTGTATTGTTGCAGCATAATCTCCATCATAGGGAACCTTTGCCTCAATCGAATAAATGTCGGCATTGAGCTGCTTCTGAAGTTCCTCAGCCACTGCCTTTGTCGCACCGGACTGTGAATAATAGATAACAAGGGTCTTACCCTCTTCTGATTTTTCATCCTTAGCCGCAGGTTTGCTAACGCATGAACTTAGCAACGCCACAGCTGTCAACATAAATAAAGCAAATTTTTTCATATCAATAGATTCTAATTACAGTAAATGAATATGGAGGAACGGAAATTTTTCCATTAAAGTCTACGTACGCTATTTCCGGGCTTACATCTGTTTGCCGAGGGGAGCCACACAATGTTGTGACTTGAGATTTACCCACCGGATACTCTTTCAAATCAATATCAATGTCAACTGGAAGCATATTGGCAATTCTTACAATTGTATTTCCCGTAGTTTCATCTAATACAGTTGAGATTCCGAAACGATTGCGGACATCGTCGTTAATATAGTGCCCTTCAGGTTTATCACATTTGCCACAGCATTTCTCTTCAAGTGTGATTGATGATGGAATATAGGTGTTTCCGGAGTTTACCCCATACATTTGCTGCACATAATAGTCTGGAGAAAGTGTTATTGTCTCGTTGTCGAAATATATAAGATCGGGACGCCATTGAGTGCGACCTTTTTTAGATAATAGAGGTGCATAGGAAGTCATTGTGACTATATCTGCATTTCTTTCCACATCTGTGAGATACAAAGCAATTGAAAGAGCGCATTCCAGATTAGACTCTCTACCCGGATAGTGGGATGCATATTCCCCGAGATAGACTTTAGGTCCTTTTCTATCGTATTTGTCATAAAAGTCCCGATGGTTTACATACCACCCCGGAGCAACATAATAATGTTCATCGACTATAGCGACATCTTCCTGTCTTGCGAAACGCCAGCCTTCCTCATAGTCAGAGCCTTCAAAGAAAGGCCCAACTGTGCCCACTACCACGATATCCGGATATCGTGCATTTATAGAGTCACGGATCATCTTGAATCTTTCCTTAAAAGTCTCGCTGATAAGATCTTCATTGCCTATGCCGATATATTTGAGATTGAAAGGCTCTGGATGCCCAGCTTCCGCACGTAATTTTCCCCATTCAGAGTCTGATGGCCCGTTAGCATATTCCACAAGGTCGAGTATATCCTGAATATATGCAGGCATGTCTTCCATCGGAATACCTCCCTGTTGGCCGTTAGATGAAAGTTCATCATGGCTATAATGTGAATGACGTGATGAATTCTGACAAGGAACTCCGGCTGCAAGCACAGGGAGGGGTTGCATGCCAAGATCTTCGCAGAACAGGAAGTATTCATAGAAACCGAGACCGCGAGTCTGATGATATCCCCACAGATTGGGCAAAGGCTTACGTGCCTCAAGTGGTCCTATCGACCCTTTCCAATCATATATATTGTCGATGCCGTTGCCATGGCTGACACATCCCCCCGGGAAACGCATGAATTTAGGTTTAAGATCAGCCAATGTCGTGGCGAGATCCTCACGCAAACCGTTTCTGCGTCCTTTGAATGTTTTTTCCGGAAAAAGCGAAATCATGTCAAGACTGACTTTTGACAATCCAGGTAGCTCAATCTTGAGAATGGCATCATCGCATGATTCCTTTGCTATAAGAACAGTTTCAAGTCTGGTCCATTCGTCGCTTTTAGGAACAGTAATCTTTGACTGAGAGAGTATCTTGCCATTTTTATCAGATAGAAGTATCTTCAATGGAGTCTTTGATTCAGAACGTCCGAATAGACTGAAAATATATTTATCTCCCTTCTTTACAACTATGCCGTCAAACCCTTCATTGATGAGCGCTGTATTTCCCTTTCCACTTTCTAAAACAATGTAATGACTGTTGTTTGGATGGATTGGGTCTGTCTCATCAATATTCATCTGCAGGTCACCGTAAGTTTCCCACCCTGTGGTTGCAGTCCATTCTCCCCTGTCAGCACTTGAGTATTCAAAATCACGATTACGGATTAGTTCCGCGTATAATCCACCATCAGCTCCATAGTTTATGTCTTCAAAAAAGATGCCGATGAATTCATCACTGATAGGCTTGGCTCCCTCTTTATTGAGGGTTACGGTTGCTTGAAGAGGCTTTAGGTTCCTGAATCGCCAAGGATCCTGATCTGTCCGTTCGTCATTCTTAGCATCAAGAGATGACCTATAGTGAACATAACCGTTCAATTGACCGACAATGTCAGAATCGACTGTAATGATTGTGCCTTTTACTTTATGACCTTGTACGGTCTGTTCAGTTAAGGGGGTAAATTGCAAAGAGGAGGGGAGTTCATCCATATAAGTGGAGTTTGAACGTCTATATTCCTGTGGAATCCAAGACTCAAAATTATCCGTGCTTGTGTAAGCAACGACTTCTCCGTTTTTATCCGGGTTGAAAACAACCCAAAATCTTCCATTATTGTCCCTGCCTATCCTGACATTATGCATACGTTTGTTAGATCCCCAGCTACCGTAGTCAGATGCGAGGAAAGACCACATATTCCCGATGGGTCTCCATTCCTTGTCGGAACTCTGACGAGTCGCCAATTTCATTCCGCCCGCACCGTCGGGCATTGAGAATGCAAACATTTCAATTGTGTTGTCGGCATGAGTTTCTAAAGTTACTGTTGTGATAAACGCCAAAGCCAGCATAGCTCCCAATCTAAAAAGTTTTATCATGATATTGAGTTAATATATTTTTTTTAAGAAGTAGTTTAGACCCCCTCATAAATCTTACCCGTCATAAATCTTATGAGACGGGGTCTTAATCTAATGAAGCAAAATTAAGAATAAATTCCCAAATATACAAATCTACACAATAAAAGAGCCTATCCGGCAGGATAGACTCTAATTGTTTTGTTATATGTTACTGCTTTGAGCAAGACGTATTTCTTAAAAAAAGACCGCAATAAGCGCTATGCTATAAAGTCAAAAGATCTTACTTATGCTTCGCGTTTGCATACCATGAGGTCTTCACTGTCACCAATCATTTCAGAACTTCGGTCATGACTCACTTGCTTACTATCATTTCTAAAAAGTTTGATAGTCATCGTAGCAACGACAACAAACCATAAGATCAAGGGAATATTCAATGTAGCCATAGGTGAAAATGTTTAAATGGTTATTATTCCTTGGTCCGGTTTTGAGTTCATGAGTGAAATCTGGTCCGGTATCACCTATAAAACACTCAGCAAGCAGAATTGTTAAGCAAAAATCATTAACATTTAAATACATAAATGTAACATTAATTTTTACTTATGAACTTAATGTTACATTGTATTGTGATTATTTGTCAAGGGCCGGTGGTCCGAAATAACTATAGCGGGAATCGTCGGGATTGACTATTATTTGTTCTAAGACAATCTCCGGGTCTATCATCTTAATCTTAAGGGTATGTTTTCCCGGCTTGTCGATAGCAAAAGTGGCATCGAGCCAGCGAATATTGTCGAATACCTCATTTCGCATTGGTTTTCCATAACCATTCAGTGCCATTTTTCCACGTGGCGGTAATGGCTTGAGTTTCTTTGAATTTTTGAGATTTGAAGGAGTATATTCATCAAATGTGTCGACAAGACCGCGACGTGCATCAATCAATTTTGCCACACTATTATCAAGCTGGAGAGCAAGACGAAGCCCACGCGCCGGATCTATATCCTGTGTGGGAAGAATCCCGATTGCTATCTTCACACTGTCACCGGCTTCGACGTCAATATCATATTCTAAAAGCGGGGAAGGTGAGTCGAGCGAGACAGAGGATGCCGTGACATTGTCAATACCCATACAACCTTCATTTCTTCCAAGATCGGGAAGAGGTATCCAGTTTATACCATCGGCGCCACTTTTTCGGTTGAATTTTATTGACGGGATTGAATATTCTGTGACAGGAAGAACTTCAGGAACATATTTCCCATTGGAATTTGGATCAATATAAGTCACTTCAGGCATAATATTATTGTCGGGCATGAACCATTGAGTGTAACCAATATGCTTATCCTGCATCATCCCCTGCCATTTGCCATTACATATAGCATCGTTGTAGTATGTAGAGAGTTGAGCATCTCTTGCAAATAGGTCTTTGACGAGATCAGCATAGTAGTTTGCTTTCGGGTCTTCTTTTGAGGCATAGAATCGGTTTTGTTCGGCGGCAAGATACATTCTTGCTACTCCCGAAGAGGCGATGGCTGGATAATATACGAGTTGGAAAAAAGCATCTTGTGTTTCCGGTGGGATACATCCCTTTAGCTTCTCGACTTTCTTTTCAAGTGCGAGCCACAAGGAATCGGTGCGCTCGGCCTCACGGTAGTTTTCAACGCTGAAAATACCTGTAGTCTGCACCTCGGGTTTACGCCAGAGATTGTATTTAGGATATTTTGCAATGATATCTGCTATGTCATCGGCAAGATTCTCTCCAAATGTGCCGGCAGCCCAGTCGACCAACCATTTTTTCTCATCGCCGGGCTTGATCTTATCCGGATCCCATGCATAATCCATAATGAAATCGATAGGAACTTCCTTAGGCTTAAGATCACCGACATTTATAATCCAAATACGATCAATTCCTGATTGATAGGCGAGATTAAGCTGTTCCCTTAGTTTAGGAATTGGTGATGTGTTAATCCAACGGTCATTCCATGGTCCACCATTCATATCTATATGATAATACATACCGAAGCCACCTTTGCGATCTCGTTCCTCTGCAGGGGCGATACGACGTATGTAACCCCAATTGTTATCGCAGAAAAGCAGGGTCACGTCTTCAGGCACATTAAAGCCGGCATCATAATATCTCTGCACTTCAGTGAAGATCGCCCAAAGCTGCGGGACAGAATCCGGACGTCCATATATGTCTTCTAAAATACCACGCTGTGCATTTATCACATTGCGAAGGGTATTCATATTATCTGAGTCATCTCCCTTTCCCATTGCCACGTCACCGTCACCTCGCATACCGATAGTGACAATATTATCGTAGTTCTTATTGCGTTCCATTCCATCGCGGAAGAATTTTTCGATGCGTTCCGGGTTGGATGCATAGTCCCAAGGACCAATTTCGTCACGTCGGCGAGTGTATTCCTTGTGAGCTCTCATCATAGGTTCATGATGGCTTGTACCCATAACAATGCCATATTCATCAGCAAGGCGTGGACATTCCGGGTCATCCTCATTGAATGCAGTGTCCCACATAGCGGGCCAAAGGTAGTTGGCCTTCAGACGAAGCAGAAGTTCAAACATTGTTGCATACGCCTTAGAGTTGACACCACCGTGCCGGTTGACACACCATCCACCGAATGACGGCCATTCATCATTGATGAAAATGCCACGATATTTCACTTTTGGAGAAGGTTGCACATATCTGCCTTTTGAATATTCCAATCTATTTTTGTTAGCAACGGGTACATCAGCCCAATAATACCAAGGAGATACACCTATCATGTTGCTTATGTCATATATACCGTAGATAGTGCCACGTTTGTCACTTCCTGCAATAACAAGATTACCGTCAATGACCTCAGAAACATAAGATTCCCATTGTCCTTTCACGGAGTCAACGTTGAGTTTACCTTTTGCTATCAGATCATCGATCAATGTGCTTTTTCCGATGGTGCCGGCTATGATCGAACCTTTCTTTTGTAAAATTTCGGAATAAACCTTGGATGGAGTCCCGGTGACTTTACGTATATCGTCGGCAAGGTCCCCTGCAGCCCGACGCACACCTTTCCAGTCGTTGTCAGCTACTACGATAGGTGCTGATTTGCCGTTGTCTGAAATAATGAAATTGCTGCTTTCCTTTGCCAATATGGGCAAGGTTAAAAGTAACGCAATAAAGACAGTCAGAATATTTTTCATGGTGTTTGCTAATATATTTAAATGCAAAGTTAATAAAACTTCTGTGAAATGGCAACACAATTTTATCTGGATGCTGAGTTGTTATATTGTTTGGTAGTATGGATATATTTGATTAATTTTGTAATCTTAACCATTAATTTAGATTTAATGAAGAAATATACTGTCGTGGGATTGATAGTGATTATGTCTATCCTATATTATCATGAATTATATGCAATTGACAGGGATTCGTCTGCGCTTAACCCTATAATTTCAGGAGACTTCACTGATTTTGGTATTCAGAATAAAGATACTGTTCTTATGCTTGACTGCAATGAGTATTTTTCAGATCCAAAAACGAGTCTGTTTTATGCAGATTTCCGAAAGTCACTTGATATGGATTTAGAAATTCAGGTAAATACCAATATCACCGAACAGGTATTCGTTAGCAAGGAAGGAACTCGTTATAATGAATCGGCAGGTATAATGGTCGGCTTTGATCCTACTGTAGAACAGATCTTTGCCGAAGTGACGGATTACAAAGGAAATATACATCGTATATTTGCAGGAAAGAAAACGGAGCCGGGGAAGTGGATTCGTATAAAATTGAAGGGTCTTGCTGATGAAACCCTGTCCAACTCAGTGCTGACACTCTCTGTTTCTTCGGATGGCAAGGAATGGGATGAATCCTCTGTGGATTATGATGGCCCGGTTATACCGACAATGGCAAGCCGTTGGGTGATAGGCAGAGGATATCCCGGGGGATTCCCTAATTCCCTGCAGGTAAGAAAAGGGGGTATAAGAAATCTTACAATCAGTGGCACCGGACGGACCCGGCTTCCCGGCGAAAATCCTATTTTCACCGACAGACTCACTGCTGATCCAGCATGCACGGTAGTTGGCGACCGATTGTATGCTTATGTAGGTGAAGACTGCGCGACTCCGGGAGGCTGGTTCACAATGCCTCATTGGGTAGCATATTCCACAAAGGATATGAAAAACTGGGAATGTCATGGAGTGGTTTTGAAAGCATCAGATTTTCCGTATGCTAGTCCTAATGGTGCCTGGGCAGGGCAAGTGATTGAAAGAAACGGTAAGTTTTATTATTACGTAACGCTCGACGACACACGCAATGGACGCCATGCCATTGATGTGGCTGTAGCTGACGACCCCCTCGGTCCATTCATCCCGGCCAGACTTGATAAAGAACCTTTGATTACTGACGATATGACTCCTGATTCCCACAGATGGAATGCCGACATTGATCCTACAGTTTTGATTGACGATGACGGACAGGCGTGGATTGTCTGGGGCAACGGCGACTTCTATCTTTCTCGATTAAAGGAAAATATGATTGAACTTGAAGGGGAGGTGATGCATTTGGGAATGCGCAATGTATCGGAAGGTCCGTGGCTATTCAAACGAAATGGGGTTTATTATAATGTGTATGCTGCAGATGCTCCCGGAGTACAGCCTGAGCAACTTGCATATTCCATGGCAGACAATATTACAGGACCATGGAAATACGGAGGACTAATTACCGGACCGGCAAAATTTGGATTCACAATACATCCTTCTGTCAATGAATTCAATGGTAAATGGTATCTCTTTTATCATGATGGATCATATATGCTTGACGGTCAACCCGGTGGAGATTGCCGCAGACAGGTATGTGTGGAACCACTGAATTTTGATGAAAGAGGTTATATTCTACCTATCACATTAACGGAAACAGGAGTATCAAAAGAATAAAAAATTTTAAGACATACGCACAGGTCTGATAGCCATGAGCTTAGATTTTGATTGAGAAGCAGGTTTCAGGTCTTGTCTTGAGTGTCAAAGTACCTCCAAGATGAGTAATTATCCTACGTGAAAGACTTAACCCTATTCCGTTGCCGGAAGGTCTTGTTGTAAAGAATGGAGTGAAAATGTGATCTGCAGTTTCGTCGGTTATGTGTTCTCCATTGTTTGATATCCGAATTTCCACTGATTCGTCTGCTTTCACGTCTGCTTCCAAGGAAATAACGGATGGATTCGCTTCGATCGCATTCTTTAGAATGTTTATTAGAACTCGGCTCAACAGACTCTCGTCAGTATATACCATAAGTTCAGGAGGAAAGCAAATAAGTTTGAAAATGATATCCTCTGGAGAGTTTTCTTCGACAGGATTGACACCCGAAGAATGTACTACGTTCCCAATAGACGATGCGTAGGCCCGTGCCATGCGGATGCTTGATTCAAGCAAAGGCTTCAGATAGAGTGCCCTCATCCGGGGTTCCGGCAAGAAACTGAATTCACGGAAATTTCTTACAAACTGCATTAATGAGCTGCTGCTTGATGAAATAGTTTCAAACGCCTCTGTGGTTTCCTTCTCAGTGGTCTTACCGCTCATATTTTCAGCTATTGATTGAATCGGAGTCAAAGAGTTCATGATTTCATGAGTCAGCACTCGTGTCAGTTTCTCCCATGACTCCACTTCCACAGCCTGCATCTGTCGGCTAAGGTCTGTGATTGTGTATAGGGTGAAACTCTTGTCGTTGACCGAGACATCATTTCTTTTGATCTCCAGATCAACGGCGCTTTGATCAGGAAGCTGACATACATTGGTGAGGGCATGACGTTCAAGAAGACGGAGGGCAGCGTCGTTATGAAACATAATATCCCCCTTTGAATTAGCCAAAGCCAAGCCGAAATTGGTGAGATTTATCACCTTTGCCAAAAACACTTCATTCTGACGGGCATCCAGAGTGAGATGTTCGAGATGCTCAACAATATGATTAAGCATCATATTGATCTCCTCTTCATCTTTGTTTACATTCACTGTAGGGAACTTATAGGAGAAGTCGCCGCTGAGAGTAGCATCAACTAAATAGCGCATCCTGTTGCCGGCACTTTTGATATGTCTCAAAATTATGAAACCGCAACCTAATGAACAAATGGAAAACATCACGCACAATATATTGTTGATGTTGACGCAAACTCCGGCAAGGAAAGCGAATATGAGCGCCGCAATCGACCATATCAGTGGCACGACATGCCATTTTTTGAAGAGGTCAGATACCATATTTCCGTAGTTTGTTATAGAGGGTCTGACGCGTTATGCCAAGATGCCGGGCCACTTCCGACATGTTGCCGCCATACAACTTCACAGCAGCCGTGATGGCATTCCGTTCCATAGATTCCAGCGTGGTTGATTGTTCCTGTGAGGATATATGCGATTCGTGAAGGTCGAAATCATTAACATCAAGAACAGGACGATCCGATAAGATAAGAGCCTTTTCAACAGTATGTTCCAATTGCCTGATATTACCTGGCCACGACATTGCCATGAGTCTTTTGATTGCATTTTCAGACACCTTGGCTTCAGGGAGAGAATATATTCCGGCATATTTCTTTATGAACATTGCCACGAGTGCCGGGATGTCTTCAGGTCTGTTCCGTAGTGGTGGAAGTTCAATCGTCACAGTGTTGATTCTATAGAAAAGGTCTTGTCGAAACTCTCCGTTGGCCACCATTTCCGGAAGATTGCGGTTTGTCGCACAAATCAATCGGATATCGATATCGCGTGGCGTGTTGGTGCCAACCCTGATGATTTTTCTTTGTTGCAGGGCGGTGAGCAGTTTTGCCTGAAGATGAAAGGGGATATTACCTATCTCATCAAGAAATAGTGTTCCGCCATGGGCTGTCTCGAATTTACCGGCACGGTCGCTCTTGGCATCAGTGAATGCTCCTTTGGCATGCCCGTAAAGTTCACTTTCAAAAAGAGTTTCTATTACAGCCCCCATATCCACAATCTCCATGGGACCGGATTTGCGGATTGAAAGGCGATGGATTTCCCTTGCAAGAAGATCTTTGCCTGTTCCGTTCTCTCCGGTGATGATAATGTTGGCATCTGTAGGGGCCACGCGCTCCACGAGCGTTCTCAATCTTTGCATCTCAGCAGACTCTCCCCAAAGCATCTTGGGAGATGATGATTTCTGCTTTTTCTCTTTCCCTTTGCCGAAGGCATTAAGAATAATTTCAGACAGTTGAGAGTTATCAAACGGCTTTACAACAAAATCAGAAGCACCGATCTTCATGCCTTCCACTGCAAGAGCAACATCTGCATAAGCAGTGAACAATACCACTGCTGTTTCCGGAGATATTCGCTTAATTTCACGTAGCCAGAAAAGACCTTCATTGCCGTTGTTGATAATTGCTCGGAAGTTCATGTCGAGAAGCACAACCTGAGGAGAATGCTTTCGGATAAGTTCCGGGATAGAGGAGGGGTTGGACGCCAAAATCACCTCGTCTACTTTTGATTTCATCAGCATCCTGACGGCAGAAAGCACATCCTTGTTATCATCAACTACGAGCAGAGTTTTCTTCATATTGCAAAATTAGTGAAAATATTTGAAAAGACAGGAATGTACTTCAAAAAATACATTCCTGTCAACTAATTACAACTGGGTTTTCTCCACAATCTTGCCGTCGAATAGATTTATCACACGGTGAGTGAATGCAGCATCGTGCTGGGAATGGGTGACCATAACAATGGTGGAACCTTCACGATTCAACTCGGTCAGAAGTTCCATCACTTCCTTTCCGTTGACAGAATCGAGATTACCCGTCGGTTCGTCTGCAAGGATAAGCTCCGGTTTTGTCACAACCGCGCGGGCAATAGCGGCACGTTGCTGCTGGCCACCCGACAACTGCTGAGGGAAGTGCTTGGCACGGTGCTGGATATTCATTCGTTTCAAGGCCTCCTGCACCATTTCCTTACGCTTCTTCGCCCCGATTTTCAGATACTTAAGCGGGAGCTCTACATTTTCCTCAATATTCAGTTCGTCGATGAGATTGAAATTCTGGAACACGAAGCCGATCTTGCCTTTTCTGAAAGCAGTTCTTTCTTTTTCCTTTAGATTTGCCACTTCCTGACCATTAAGTAAATATTTGCCGTCGGAAGGGTTGTCAAGGAGTCCGAGTATGTTGAGCAGAGTGGATTTCCCGCAACCGGACGGACCCATTATGCCTACAAATTCTCCTTTTTCTATGTTAAGAGTAATGCCGCGTAGTGCCAAAGTTTCAACTTCGTCGGTGCGGAATGTTTTGGTAAGGTTTTCTATCTGTATCATAGTTGTTGAGTTATTTTATTGAATTGATTGGGTTTGTATTGGCTGCTTTGGAGCATTGCGCAACCACAGACACGAAGCAGGTCAAGATTGCAAGAAGAGCAGAAGCGACATATATCCACCAGTAGATGCTTATGCGGTAGCTGAATTGAGAGAGCCAATCGTTCATTACATAATAGATGATAGGAATGGAGATGACAACAGCAATAATGACATAGAGCATAAAAGTGCGGACAAGTTTGATGAGTACCTCCTTACTTGTGCCTCCCATAACCTTATGGACTGCAATATCAGCTGCTCGTTGACGCACATAGTAAGTGCTCATTGCCATCAGGCCAAGCATTGATATCATTATGGCTATCAAAGCGAATATTGTAAGAATTGTCGACAACTGTTTCTGATTTTCGAAATCTTCTTCCAACTGCTGGCTAATGAATGGCGTTTCAAAAATAGAGTCTGTCATTTCTTTGGAATAAATTCTTTCGTGAACCTCTTTTATTTGTTCAAGAGCCTGACGCTTATCTCCTTTGATTTTTATTAATACATCCCATGGCCTGAAACTTTCAAAAGGTCTTGCCACAACAACCTGCACAGGGTGTTGCTCAGTCAATACATTTCCGATTTTGAAATCATCTATTATGCCTGCTATCGGAATGCGATCGTCGTAGTAAGGATAATCGGGAGCATCTTCACTAAGTCCCAGTTCATTGAGGGCCTGCTGATTGAGATAGTGTTTGATGACAGAAGATATGTTATAGTCTTTCTTTATCTTAATTCCAAGTAAATCCATATATATACTGTCACAAAGGAAAGACTGGAAAGAAATAGTACGGCCTTCATAGTTCATGGTGTTGTTGTTGCCTCTGCTGTGAGGGGTGCCACAACCGAAACTTACTTTTTCCACGCATGGAAGCTTTAGCAGTTCGTCGCGTAAAAGCATACCATCTTTATCCTGATTTACGGTATTTAAAAAAGGGATGTCGATAATGCCATCAGGATTATAACCAAGCGGGGCTTCAATCAGATGACGGACCTGCAAGTACATAGTGAGTGCACATGCAATCATGACAATAGTAGCAACATTTTGGATCACAATAAATATTTTACCAAATACCATATTGGATTTCCTTTTGAATGCTCCTTTCACTGCTTCGATTGGTTTCATTGACGACAACATAAGAGCCGGAATAATGCCGGAGGCAAAGCTCATTATCAATAGAATTGCCAAAAGGAATGAAATTGTGGTTGTATTCATGCATCCGGGAATGTCGAGAGTGGTTTTGAGCAATACAGAAGCATACGGTTGCAAAAGGAATGCGAGACCAATGCCCAGGAGCATTGAGAAGCTGCAGAGTATGGAGCTTTCTCCAATAAGGCGCCACATTATCTCGTTTCTACTTTCCCCAAGAAGGCGACGGGTAGCCATTTCCTTAGCACGTTTTCCCGAGAGAGCCACGGTGAGGTTGATGTAGTTCATGATAGCAAACAGGAGAATAACCAGACCGACACCGAAAAGCAACTTGATCATTTTTATATCGCCGAAGTTCACGTGTGCTGATCCAAGCTCGGAAAAATAACTGCCGCTGAATGGATAGACCTCAAGATGAACATCGTTTTCAGGAAGCTGCAAAATCCAGTAAGCGTCTTTGACAGCTTCTTCATATTCCTTTTTTTTCTTAGTCAAATCATGTCCTTCCTTTGCCAACAGAATGAGTTCAACTCCTGTGGCATTGGCCATGTTTTCGTCGACCAATGACCAATTGACATATTTCATCATAGAAAAATTCAGAAGCATATCAACCGGTTTCTTATCGTAAGTCATGAAGGCGGTGTTTTTCATTGGTTCCATGACGCCTGCCACCACGAATGGCTCTTCATTTATATTAAACACGATGCTTTTTCCCATAGGGTCTCCATCCCCCCAAACCTTGCGGGCGTATTCAGGAGTGACAACTATATTTGAGGGATTGTCGAGCACCGTCTTCGGATCTCCCTGAATCAATTTAAAATCGAAAATATCATAGAAAGTGGTGTCTACAAAAAAACAGTTTGTTTCTATCTGTTTCTCATCGTAACGTAGCCATCTGGTATTGCGGTAGACCGCAGTTGCTGATTCTATCTCAGGGAACTTGTCTTTCAATAGAAATTGGAGATACCAATGAGATCCCATAGTTTTTTCACCCCTCATGTCAAATCCGAGATAATACATCCGGTCAGCTTTAGTGTGCTGTTTGTCGACATGGCTTTCCTGCCACGTGTAGCAGCCAATAAGCACCACAAACATCATGCTTATTGCTAAACCGAAAACATCAATTGCGGCGTAGGTCTTGTTTCTGCTTAAAAATTTAAAATAAGATTTCATATTTATTCTTTTAAGTTTCGCTGGCTCAACTAATGGTTAAGAGTTTAATGGGTTATAGGGTTATTTGGGCAAAGTAATAAGTAATGCATATAACTTTAATCTTTTTAATAATCTTATAACCCATAAACATTATAACTATCTGCTTTTGCTTGCGAAAGTTGATTATTCCTTTATTGTCAATGATGTGGCATTGCCATAAGATTCGTAGCCGTTGGTTATTACACGTTCTCCCGGTTCAAGTCCTTCGAGAACCTCATAATATTCAGGATTCTGTCGCCCGAGACGGATGTTTCTTCTATATGCCTTTTTGCCGGAAGAATCGACAACGAAAATCCATTTCCCACCTGTTGCTGAATAGAAAGTACCTTTCGGGATGACCACTGCATCGACGGACTGACCGAGCTGAAGGCTCAGATAGCAAGTCTGACCGCTACGGATATTGTCTGGACACTTGTCGGTGAAGACAAATTCCACCTTGAATTTCCCTTCCCGAACTTCCGGAAACACCTTTCTAAGCCTGAGATTCATCTCCTTGTCGTTGCGGGCAGAAGTGGCGAGAAGATCCTTGTGCACACGGTCGAGATAATGCTCGTCAATTTCTCCAGTCACCTTATAGGTTGTGAGATCGTTGATCTGACCGATCTTTTGACCGGCAGTGATGTTTTGTCCGAGTTCAACATCAAGGAGGCCGAGTTCACCATCGATGGGGCTGACAACATTAAGTTGTTCTTTTCGCTTACGAATCAACTGTATGTTCTGCTGCATATTGGCAAGGTTGTCTTCCATCTGGTCCACCTGTGCCAACCTGAAAATGCTGTCTTTGTCGAGACGCTGATTAATAAGGTTCTGACGTTTAAGAGCAAGATCATAGTCTTCCTTTGCCTGAAGATAATCTTCCTTTGCTATGAGCTTGTCGTCGAAAAGTTTTTTCTTCTGCAAATAGGCCCGATGTTTTCTCTGCACTTCCAGTTCAAGCTGTGCCTGCTCGGTGCGGTTGTTGAGAAGATCCTGCTCCATCGAGATCTGAGTGTTGCGAAGGATATTCTGTTTCTCGGCAAGCTCTGCCTCAGCGTTGAGGATCTGAAGATCAAGGTTGCTGTTGCTGAGACGAATGATAACGTCACCTTTATGAACATTGGCACCTTCCTCAACAACTTTTTCCATAACTATTCCTCCTTCCTCCGGACTGATCTGGACGGTGCTGATTGGTTCGATCCTTCCGTCAACCCGTACATAGTCATCAAACTTCTGAGATTTTACATCTGCTATGTTGAGTCCTATCCGCTCCACCTTGTAGGTGGATGCTATGTCGCTTGTGGCAAGCAATATAATTAAAACCAAAGCCAATACTCCACAACCGATATAGACCCAATACTTGGGTTTTATTCCTCGTATTCCATTAGGTCTCTCGATTTTTACATCCATAATTTATTTCCTTTATAATATTCTACCAATTTGTCTTTCAATAAATAAAGCATCTGTTTTTGGAGCAGCTCAACACGTGATGCATAATATGTGTTGGCTGAGAGCTGAAGATCGATTAGAGACATCAGCCCTTCTTCGTATTTCCGGGTGTTGAGGCGATATGCCTCCGCGTCGGCATCGACCTTAGCTTTAAGTGATAGGATTTCCATAGCATACCCGTCTCGGTCCATAACAGCAGAGGCAATATCATCGTGAAGACGGCGTTGCTGTTCAATGAGCTGCTCTTTTGCCTGTTCATAAGCATATTTTGCACGGTTTTTTCCGGAGATTCGGCTTAGACCGCTGAAAATAGGTATCGAAATTGTTGCGGATACATATTCACCGAGATTGTTTCGGAATTGATCGCCAAATGTCGGGACAACATAATCAGTGCTGAGATTTTTAAAATATGAAGTTGAAATTCCGGCATTTACGCTGAGAGTCGGCATAAGATATCCCTTTGATATGTCGTAGGCGTATTTCTTTGACTTAGCCTGTAGTCTGGCATCGATTGATTTTGGATTTGTGTAAGTTGCTGTTGCGAAAATACTTTCTGCATTTTCTTCCGTATCAGCAGAGGGGAGAGGTGTATATGTTGTGTCAATCGAAAGAGGTTCCCGCTCCGGAAGATTCATTGAGGATCTTAGAGTGAGTATTGCCTGAGAATAAAGGTTTTGCTGATGCACTAATGAATATTTATCATTTGCAACAGTAGCTTCAGCCTGAACAACATCGGGATAACCCTTCAGTCCCAATTCTTCCTGCGATTTGGTCAGAGTGAGCATTCCTTCGCTTTGCACAAGTTTGTCTTCGGCTATTTGAATTGAATTATGATAGTAGAGTGCATCGGCAAATGCCATCATTGCGGCAATTGCACTGTCGTCTCGCTTCATTTCTACTGAGTTAAGAAACCTTTGTCTTTCACTACGCGCTTGCTTATAGCGATTTAGTGTCTGTCCACCGTCGAAGAGTGTTAGAGATGCATATATGCCATAGCCGTTGTTGAAGGTGGTGATGTCGTTGTAGGTGTTGGTCTCCGGGTCGATATTTCGTCCCCAACTGAACTGAGTTCCAACCTGCGCAGATAAAGATGGAAAGAAATCTGCCAATGCTTCATTGCGGGTGGCAGTGGCAGAAGCCACATCCCAACGCGCCATGACCACTGACGACGCATGTTCGGCAGCGTATGACATGCACTGCTCCAACGTCCAGGTCTCTTGTGCAGAAGCACTCAAGGAGAGAGCGATTGATATAGATATAAAAAAATTCTTCATAACACCCTAAATATACCAATCCGCGTGCCAAAAATGTATTGAATTGGTTATGTATGTGTTATGAAGTTCAAGAAGATAGATGGTGTCAAATAATCATGCAAATGACTGTCAAAAAATCATACAGTTTATGTTGAATTTGATTTCTGATGTTCTGATTTTGGGAATTTAAAGTAATCACATAAACTTCTTATCTTTTAGCAAAGCGAGATAACTCTTCGAGACTTCCATGTTGACGGATTCCGGATAGCGGATATCGGTAAAAACCTGGGCAAGAGAATGTTTATTGTTTTCTTCAACAAACTTCTTGTTGTCTGGAAATTCATCTTTTGCTCGGAAAAGCTCAATTATCTCTTCTTTTGAATCATTTCGATATGTCTCGTTATGTTTAACTGCTTTGAGCGGAAGACGTTCGCATTGTCCACAATCTGAATCTGCCGGATACCCAAGAGATATAGAAGCTACAGGCACCACAAGATCAGGCAGTTCAAGAAGTTCTGCAATTTGCTTGGCATTGTAGTTGATGGTACCAAGATAGCATGTGCCAAGTCCCTCAATTTCTGCAATGGTCACAATTTGTTGCGTAAAGATTAAGGCATCTGTCATCGCCATCATGAAAGAATGAAAGTTATCGTAGCCTGGTTTCGCGTCACTTGCCTCGCACCATTCCGTAAAACGATTGAAGTCAGCACAAATTGTGAGGATGATATCGGCGCCTGTGGCTGCTGGTTGGTTGAAATGTTCTTTGGCGAGGCGCTTCAATCTTTCTTCATCGCGTGTCACTATGACGCTATAGAGTTGCATGTTGCCGCATGTTGGGGCACGCATAGCTCTATCGAGAATGCTGTCGAGCAGATCTTCCGGGATTGCTTTCTTTTGATAATTGCGAACAGTGGCTCTGTTGCTGAAATAGTCTTTTACCATAAAATTTAGATAAGACAGGGTAACATTTAGATAAGACGGGGTCTAAGTTTCGCAAGCTCCACTAAGGAGCTTGCGAAATATGAATTGAATTATTTGAAGATAAGCGGAGCAAAGTTATAAAGGCTTTCACGCCATACAGGCCATGTGTGCCCACCGGGAGTCTCAAAGTAATCATATTTGATGCCGATCTTATCGAAATTATCGCGCATCACACGGCAATTTTCGTAAGCGATATCTTCCGGTCCTCCCATTGAAAGCCAAAACACCTTGAGGTCTTTGTTAAACTTATCTTTATTCTCCTTCAAAATGTCATAATACTTATCAGTATTCATGTTAACACCGAAAGTTGGTTTGGCAAACCATCCTGAGCTGAACACTCCAAGATAAGCGAACTTATCGAGATTGGGAATGCCTGTATTAAGAGTCTGTATGCCACCCATTGATAGACCAGCAAGAGCACGGCTTTCACGGTCTGTCTTAACTTTGAAATTCTTTTCCACCATCGGGATAACATCGTTGAACAACTCCTTTTCAAATTCAGGTGTGTTCCCGTCTGCCATGACAACGAGCATTGGTGTTGCTTTTCCTTGGGCAATCAGATTATCCATAATTATGTCGGTGAGACCCTGAGTAGCCCAGCCACGCTCATCTTCCCCACCACCGTGCTGGAGATATAATACAGGATATTTTTCTGAAGAAGCATCATAACCGGGTGGACAATATATATAGGCACGACGCCATTCTCCGGAAGTGGTCGAGTAGAATCTCTTCATACGTATGTCGCCATGAGGAACGTCGGCGATATAAAACCGGTTGTCACCATCGGGATAAGGAATCTCCACACCACTTGTGTTCATGCTGCAGCCGTAGAAAGATTCGCTTGCCGGGTCAGCAACCTGTACACCATCAATAATCAGGAAATAGTAATGGAATCCCGGAGTAAGGGGTTCTGTAGTTCCTGTCCATTCTCCATTTTCGTTCTTGACAAGATCGTATTTCTTTCCAAGGTCGATCTGCACTTGCTTTGCATCAGGAGCCTTAACCTTGAATTCCATACGGTTGTCGGGAAGAAGGCGAGGATAAGTTGCATTGCGCACATTGAGCGGACCTCGTTTGCCTGGAATGGCTGATTCATCCGGGCGGTGAAAGAACTGCGCTGAGATTGGGGTAGTGTTAAGACCCAAAATAGCGATAACAGACAGTAAGATGTACTTTTTCATGGTAATTAGATTTATTAACTGTCTCGATATTGAGATATTCTTTGCAAAATTAATAAAAAAGATGGAATTTCTTAGTGAATGGAGGAGATAATTTGGATTTCTTTACCTTTTGTCGTAAATTTGCATGTAAATTTTGAATATAATACAAAATGAATATAGATTCATATATTGAAACTTCCCTCATAATCAGAAGGAATGCAATCAAGTCATTGCTACTGACGATTGTCACTGTTATGGGATGTATTTTCGGAGTTTCCAATGAAGCTGTTGCCCAGCAGCCGGAGACAGCTTCTCAATTGATAGAGGAAGACCGACAGAAGGCGGATTCTATAAAGTTGATTGAACTTACGTTGCAACTTGAGGAAATGAAACTAAATGAGATATTGCTTAAAAGCAAACTTGAGGAAAATAATCAATATTTCATTGCAGATTCTATAAAGAAGGCGCTTCAGATTCAGCGTATTGATTCTTTGAGGGCGGTCACACCGGGCGTTCCTATTGTTGTGGAGGGTGACACTCTCTTCAAGATTTATTCTGCGAGGGGAGGGCATTCCGCTTTGGATAGAGCAACCACCACAAGCGAGTTGATGACAAAAATTGGCCATGAGCATACGATGAGGAGAGATTCCGTATATCTGCTTGACAATGACAGCTACATCGACATAATGTATGGTGATAAGGTCATAATGAGCGTAACGGAACAGGATGCTTTATGGAACACAACAACACCACAGAAACTGGCAGAAATCTATATGCCTATCATCGCAGATAAGATCTATCTGATGAAGACAGAAAACAGTTTCTGGCAGATGCTTAAAAGAGGAGCATTGTTCTTGTTGGTGATTAGCATACAATATCTACTTGCCAAGTTGATAAACTACTTATTCAGTAAGTTAAGAAGAAAAATCATCAGATTTAAGCAACAGAGGATGAAGCCTCTGGAGATTCGGGGTCTTGAGATACTGAATACCCACAGACTTTGCAGGATGATGATAGTATTGAGTAATTTTTTGCGCTATATAGTGCTGCTTCTGCTATTCATCATTACAGTACCACTGCTTTTCTCTATTTTCCCTCAGACCGAAAATCTTGCATATCGGATTTTCAATTATATTCTTGATCCAATCAAGATGGTGCTTAAAGCGATAATTGAATACATCCCGAATCTTTTTATTATTGCAATTATATGGTTTTGTGTAAGATATATTGTAAAGGGTTTGAAATATGTGGCACACGAGATCCAAAATGAGAAAGTGAAGATCTCCGGATTCTATCCTGATTGGGCAGAGCCGACTTTCAATATAATTCGTTTTTTGCTATATGCCTTTATGATTGCTATGATTTATCCCTATCTTCCGGGTTCTGAATCAGGTGTATTTCAAGGTATATCAGTTTTTGTAGGCGTTATTGTATCGTTAGGTTCAAGTACTGTTATCTCAAATTTTATTGCAGGATTTGTCATCACTTACATGCGTCCGTTCAAAAAAGGCGATTTTATTAAGGTTAACGACACAATGGGAAATGTTATAGAGAAATCGCCTTTCATTACAAGAGTAAGGACTATAAAGAATGAATTGGTGACTATTCCAAACACGTTTATAGTATCTTCCAACACGGTTAACTATTCCTATTCGGCAAGACATTATGGATTGATAATTCACACTATGTTGACCATGGGCTATGATGTGCCGTGGCGAAAGGTGCATGAATTGCTGATCAATGCTGCGCTTGCAACAAGAGGTGTTCTTGAACATCCGGCACCTTTCGTATTGGAGACGGAGCTCAACGACAATTATATGTGCTATCAGATCAATGCATATATCAGGAATGCAGACGATATGCCTGTAATCATGTCTGATCTTCTTCAGAATATTCAGGATCAATTCAACGAGGCTGGAATAGAGCTGTTTGCTCCGCATCATTTCTCCACAAGGGTGTGGAATGAAAAGAATACAATCAAAACCAATAGCCTTTCTTAGCCTCCAAGACTCAAGATTTTTGATTTTTTATATTGTGAATTCTGTCTACTATATCATAAGTGGGATAGTTGCTGATATAGTAACTATCTCCTTCAAATAAAAAACATCTGAGCTCGAAAACAGAATTAATATATGAGGTATAAAACTTAACTAAACTGTAAAGAATCTTTATTTTTGTGCAATTAGAACAAGTACGTCAAAACGCGTTTTGTCTCAAAATTCGGGTGTTTCGTCTCATATTTTAAATCGGCACATAGAAAACTATTAAATTTGCGTCACAATAATTAAGCCCCCGTCTCATAAAGATTTTAAGAGCCCCGGGCAAAGGTAACTTTTTTAAGGTATTGACATAAATTGAACTCAAATATTAATTTTTAATAATGATTCCTAACTCTTAAAATAGAGATGTTCTCAAGGGGAGATTACCCAACCTGGCTTTCCCGGGGCCTCTCAAATCTTATGAGACGGGGTCTAAATTAAGACGCAAATGAAAAAAAGATTTTTATTTCATGTGTTTTCATCATTCACCGGAGTATGCATGGCAATGATGATTGGAGGAGTGATTTTAGCGGTTGTCATTGGAGGTGTAGCTGCAAGTATTGGAAACATTTCCAAAGATAAAAAAACAGTAGTAAAAAAAGGGAGTATCCTGACTATTAATCTCAGTGGAGAGATTCAGGAATGTGAGAAACCATTCTCTCCCAGTCTATCTATGCTTACAAGTGGAAATTTTGATTCTCCTCAGATTCTAAAAGATATCATGGCATCCCTTAAAGAAGCCGCTACAAATAAGGATATTGTTGGAATCTATCTGAAATGTGGAGATTTATCTGCGGCTCCCGCCACTCTTGATGCTCTACGTAATGAGATATTGGAATTTAAGAAAGTATCGAATGGAGAAAAGAAAGTTTATGCTTATGCTGAGGATTTTAATCAGGGTTGCTATTATGTAGCATCTGTGGCAGACAGTATATTCATGAATCCTGAAGGTAATTTTGCACTGAAAGGATTCTCTATCCCCAATTTCTTTTTCAAGGGTTTGCTTGATAAAATAGGAGTAAAGATGCAGATTGCAAAGGTAGGCACTTACAAATCGGCCGTTGAACCATACATATTGGAACATATCAGTGATCCCGCCCGTGCACAGCTGGACACCATGATTTCAAATATGTGGCTGTATGTCACTGAAAATATCAGTGCCTCTCGCAAGGGTGTGACTCCTGCCTTGATTAATTCATTAATAAACAATGAAAACATCAGTTTTGCACCCACAGACGTTGTATTAAAAAACAATCTCATAGACGGAATTGTGTATGACCGCCAGATGAAGCAGAAACTTGCTTCTGCATCAAAATGCAAGGTTGAAGAACTAAATCTCGTGGATACATACACTCTTCTCAAAAAGACGAAGACAACAGATAAGAATTATGATTCAAAGAATCAGATAGCGGTAGTGTATGCAGTCGGTGATATTGAAGATGGAAACGAAAGCCAGATTGATTACAACAAATTCGTTCCGTTGATTAATAAACTTGCAGATGATGAAGGAGTAAAAGCAATGATTGTCCGAGTCAATTCGCCCGGTGGATCGGTATATGGCAGTGCCCAGATAGGGGAGGCGCTTGATTATTTCAAGTCGAAAGGAAAACCACTGATAGTGTCGATGGGTGATTATGCAGCTTCGGGAGGATATTGGATTTCAGCAAAGGCTGACAGGATATTTGCAGACCCCATGACACTTACCGGTTCAATAGGAATATTTGGAATGTTTCCTTGTGTGGAAGGTACAGCACGCATGCTTGGTGTGAACATTGATTTTGTATCAACAAACCCCGGAGCATCTTTCCCTAATATCTTTGTACCCCTTACAGAGAGTCAGCAGGAAGTGCTACAGAGATACGTGGATCGTGGTTACAGTCAGTTTGTAGACCGAGTGGCGGAAGGTAGGAACATGACACAGGAAAGAGTGCGTCAAATTGCAGAAGGTAGAGTATGGGATGGAATGAAAGCCCTTCAGATTGGCCTTGTTGATGAATTAGGAGGAATTGATAAGGCTATAGCATATACTTCAAAAACCGCCAATATAGGGGATAAGTATGATGTTGTTGCCTATCCTGAATATGATCCATCTATTTTTGACATGATAATAAACGGTGGTGTATCTGCCGGTAAGCTTAAGGCAGCAATCCAACAGCACGATAAATCGTTGGTCGAATCATATATGACAAATAGACTACTTAACCGCTATCCAATTCAGGCCCGGATGGGAGAATTTTCAATCATACTATAACTCTTGAAAATAATATCAGCTGTTGAGGGGGCATATACTCTCAACGGCTGAGAATTGTTGTAATAATGATGAAGAAGTCTCTCGGTTACATATTGCTTCTTATATTGCTATTGACTATGTCTCCGGGTCCGGAGACATTAAGGACATTGACATTCAACGACCAAGATATATCGCATGCATGGCTGATATTTATACCATCTGCTTTCTTTTATCTACTTGCAACATTGGTTGTCAACGATTTGCTTCTCATACCGAAGCTGCTTCTCAAGAATAAATTTGCCCAATATTTAACATTTGCCTACATTCTTGCATTTACAGCATCTTTTTTGGCATCATTGACAGAGTCTACCATCAAAGATCTATATAATCTTCCATACAAATCTCCAACTCATTCGATATCATGGATATTGGATGATTCCTTTGCCAATGCTTTCTTCTTACTTATGGTTTTTATAAGTCTTGCTCTGTTAAGGCTATATGACAAATGGAATAGTGATATGGTGGAAGAACGACAGATGTCAGAAAACCTTGAAAAATATATTGCAAATGTCCGGGATTGTCTAAACCCTAAAGCAATCTTTTCTGAACTCAGAAAAATATCATCTACGATTTATCAAAACAAGGAGAAGGCAACCGAAATGATTGATAAACTTTCATCTTACCTGCGTCAGCAACTGACGGAATTGCCGACACCTCCCGTCTTAAGTGAGCCAAAATATGACAAATCCTTGTTTTCCGGATTTACTTCTTTCTTGGTCAGCAGAAGGTTTGGGTTTTTGCGCTACTCTATCTTTATTCTGATATTGGCATTCGTTTCATTAACAGCATATTCCCAAGAACAAGCTCTATCACCTCTCGAATCTACAGTTCAAGCAGTTACACTTTTTGTTTTTCTTGTGATTATATCAAGCATCGTTATATTATGGCTGTTCAGGAGATATGAAAACAATCAGGATCTAAGAAGATATTTTCGTTCAATAATGGTATTCCTGGCAATAATACTCTCACCAATAATATTTTCCATTGTTTTGCTATTTATCAAGCATTCTGAAATAAGGCTTTTGCCTTTAATTATGGAGACCGCTACAAGGTGTGCCGGTATAATTGCCATAGTTATGTATGTTATTGGTCTCAGTGCATTGCTCTTTTTCCAAAACTGGATAAGGGTGCAACGCCACATCACATTGATTCAAAATGAGACGCTTCGTCAGGAATATTTGTTTCTGCGAAAGCAGATTAATCCTCATTTCATCTTCAATGTTCTCAACAATATTGAGATATGTGTTTATGATGAACCTTATATAGCATCGGAGTTGATACAAAATCTGATCAGTATTCTTGAGTATCAATTTGCGGATAGCAAACGAGAGATGACTACGATAAAGGATGAAGTGGATTTTCTTGACAGTTATTTATCTCTTGAACAATCGCGCCGTGACAATTTTGTCTATAAAATAGACACTGAAGAAGATGCAAAGGATATCAGAATACCGACATTACTTCTTATTCCCATAATAGAGAATGCAGTAAAGTATTCCTACTACGGGTCGGAAAATATACAGAATGTTGAAGTTTCTTTCAAGGTTGATGGAAAATGGCTGAAATTTGAATGTAGGAATCCCTATAATAAAGACAAAGTAAGTGAAATGAGTCATCATGGAATCGGACTTGAGAATACCCGTCGTCGTCTTGAACTGCTCTATGATGGAAAAGCAAAGATATCCACTTACAAATCTGCCGGAATCTATGATATTGAACTATTTATTCCCTTTAAATAGACTCGTATGAAATGTATTATTATTGATGATGAACCAATAGCCCGCAAAGGTATGAAACGTCTTATTGACAATAATCCTGAGTTGGAACTTGAAGCAAGTTTTGATAGTGCAGAGTGTGCAGAAGCATGGCTGTTGGATAACAAAACGGACCTGATTTTTCTCGATATTGAGATGCCGGGACTCTCCGGAATAGAATTTGCACGCCGTTTGTCGAAAGACTACATGGTTATCTTCACTACTGCATATTCGGAGTATGCCTTAGACAGTTATGAGGTGGAAGCCATTGATTATCTTATCAAACCGATCAAGAAAGAACGCTTTGATAAGGCTGTGTCAAGGGCCATTACCTATAATAACCTTATACATGCTTCAGAAAGCAATCCGGCTGATTCAGATGTAGAGTATATTATCATTAAGTCTAATAGGAAGTATGTCAGGATAAAGTTAGAAGAAATTTTGTTTGTTGAAGGATTGAAAGACTATATTATTATCCATCTTTATGATAGAAAGGTCATTACCAGAATGATGCTAAAGACAATGGTAGAGTTGTTACCTAAAAATAAATTTATGAGGATAAGTAAATCTTATATCGTTAACAAGGCTAAGGTTGATTCTTTCGATAATAATGACATCACAATAGGAAAAACGGAATTATCGATAGGAATAAGTTATCGTGATACAGTCATTAAATCACTATTTGAGTTGGATTAAGCTAATTATAAATCTGCTAAGCTACACATCTATATCAGCTTTAACTGTAAGCAAGGATAAGATTCCATCTCATAAGATTTGAGTGACCAGGGAATCTGGTTGGGATGATTTTCGGCATGCAGGCTCAGGACTCTAAAAACTTTATGAGATTGGTCTGAGGATAATTTGCTGAGCTACTTATATACGGTGTCAAAGTAAAAAAGATGAAAATAACATGGCAGTTGTATTGCGAATGAGGAAAAATCGTTGTAATTTTGTGTAGTCAATAGTTAATGGCATAAAAAGATATAAAGATTTACGTAAAACTCCAGGCAGGAGGATAAAGTCAGCATCCCCGCAAATGGCAAAGATTTACAATGCTCTTACAGAATTGATAGGCAACACACCACTCCTTGAAATAAAAAAAATAGAAGAGGCTGAAAATCTTAAGGCAAAAGTGATCGTAAAACTTGAGTATTTCAACCCGGGAGGGAGTGTGAAAGACCGAATCGCGCTTGCCATGATTGAAGATGCAGAAAAAAAAGGTATACTGACGCCTGGAGCAGTCATAATTGAACCGACAAGCGGCAATACGGGAATTGGTCTCGCATGGGTAGCATCAGTTAAAGGATATAAGCTGACACTTACAATGCCGGAGACAATGAGCCAGGAACGAAAGAACCTGCTGAAAGCATTGGGTGCTACACTCGTTCTTACTCCGGGCAGCGACGGTATGAAAGGTGCAATCAGTAAAGCTCAGGAGATTCAGGCTGAGACTCCCGGCTCGGTAATTCTGCAGCAATTTGAGAATCCTGCTAATCCGGAAGCTCATCGTATTACGACAGGAGAGGAGATCTGGCGTGATACAGATGGAGAAGTAGATATTTTTGTAGCCGGTGTCGGTACTGGAGGAACTTTGAGTGGCACCGCAGAAGCACTAAAGAAACACAAGCCATCTGTGAAGGCAATTGCAGTGGAACCCGAGAGTTCTGCAGTAATTTCAGGTGGATCTCCGGGCCCTCACAAAATTCAAGGAATCGGAGCAGGATTCATACCAGGGAATCTCAATACCCAAATTATTGATGAGGTTGTTGCTGTATCTGACAATGACGCTATCCGCGCATCTCGTCTTTTGGCTCAGAAAGAAGGTCTTCTCGTTGGTGTTTCAGCCGGGGCTGCTCTAAGTGCTGCAATAAATGAGGCAAAGAAAGAAGAAAATGCTGGAAAGACAATTGTGGCACTCCTTCCCGACACAGGAGAACGCTATCTCTCCACCGTGCTCTATGCATTTGATGAGTATCCGGTATGAATAATAGTGTTTATCTATTTAATTATTTGATTAAAAACATTTTAATTCCGATATAATCAATGTTTATGGTTTTATCGGAATTTTTTTTGAAAAATTTTTATATCAATGGTAATGCTTTAGACTTTCAATCCGTCATATAGAAAAAGAGTTAGATGTAATTGTATTAAAGATGCAGTATACCGAAACAGAGTTTGAAACTCTCTACACAGAATGCTTTCCACCTTCCATGAAGTTGGCTATGAGCCTGCTTCATGAGGAAGATGAGGCAAGAGATGTGGTTCACGAGGTGTTTCTAAGGCTTTGGGAATCGGATACAAAGGTCAACAATCCAACTGCCTATATCATCCGGTCGGTGAGAAATACCAGTATCAACAGAATCAGGTCGCTCCAGACCCGTGATAAGGTAAGACAGAAACTTATGCTCGAACCGCCCCCTGAAGATTACGACCTTGAACAGCGTAATGAAGATGTGGTGACAGCCGTCTGCAAATTGTTGACTGCGCGGGAACAAGAGATTGTAGAGAAAATTTACACCGAAGGAAAGAGCTATAAAGAAACTGCTGCGCTTCTTGGAGTTTCTGTGTCAGCAGTCAATAAAAATATAGTTGCTGCTCTGAAAAAACTTAGAATGCATTTTAAAACCGGTAAATCATGACAAAAGAAAATAAAGACATACTGATAGCGAAGATGCTTGATTCTCCTTCATCTTTGTCGGATGAGGAACTGGACATTATATTGAACGATGAAGAGTTGAAGGATATTTATGATATATCTTCCGACGTGAGAAGTGCCTGCATAATGCAGCCGGAGATTGATGTGGAAGAAGAATGGAAGCTCTTCAGGAACAAAATAAAGCGGCAGAGATTCCCTAAACGGTGGATTATGAGAGTTGCCGCAATATTTTTAGGTGTAATATTTATTGGAGGTAGTGCAGGAAAAATTGTAGATTATTTCTTGACTTCAAGCCCAAAGTCGGTCATTGCAAAAGTAGAACAACCAGATAATACTAATATAAAAGCGGAACATCACAATATTTTGCCTGAATCAGAGAGTGAAACAATTGAAATTTCTCCATCACTGAATATTGATAGGCAAACTGCGGCTCAAAAGCGCCGATATGCAGTTGCCGTCAAATCTGAAAATGAGGCTAAATGCCATGTCAGCGATGTTGATATTGATGAGCTACTACGCATAGAGCAGGCACGCATCGACAACGACTTTGCTATGCTCACCGCTGAGGAAATCATTGAAGAATACGACTTGTTTCTTCAAGATTATTATCTAAATTATGATACTGATGATGAATTAATAAATACAATAAATGTATTAACAATGCAATAAATTCAATTATTATGAAAAAATTGATATTCAGACTATCTTGCCTTATAATGGTAACATTGACTCCGATGATTGCAAACGCTCAGTCAAACATCAAGGCGGCTTTCGATGCTATAATCGATTGCAAGGACGCTGATGTAACATCAAGTCACAGTCTTGAAAAGGATCCTGAAACTTTCGTGAAAAATGGACAGTGCGACATTTACAATTTTACACTCCCCGAAAAGAAGGCATCCCTTTTTAAAAACTTACTCAGGGCGTTTGATAAAGACAGTCAATATGCGTATTCCATTCAGAGTGGAAAATCTAAGAGAAATGACCGGACAATAAGGGTTGCTGTAGGAGATGGCAATGAAGCAGGCATACAGGTAAATGAGCCGGGGTTTGATTATATATATGAATTGTTTCTGGCACCGGCATCGGAAAATCCGGAGGGAATTTATCGATATGCCTATGGTCTGATGTATAAGGAAATAGATGGAAAGATTGAAGGTAAGTTCTATGTGACCTATGCCACGACTTTGAAATATAGGCAAAAAAAAGAAAACAGCTCCATCAAGACTCGATCTAATAGCACCGTTATCATTAATGGAAACACGTCCTGGTTTGAGAAATTGATGAGTTATCTGAATGGCATGTCAACTGCAAATTCACGAACGAGACTCTCTTATGCAACAAAAGCTTATGCATTGATCAACAATATAGATAAGTATAAAGACGAAGTAACAGAAAAAGACAAGAAGGCTGCTTATAAAATCATTAAAAGCATGCGGAGTCAGTCGAAATATTCCGACCCACAGCTAAACGCAATACTTCAGTCTTGCGAAGAAGCATTGCAATAACATTAAATAATTGTTTCTCGCCTTCTGTTTTCGGGTTATCATCACAGGAAACCCGACAGACGACAACGGTAACTTTGAAATAAGCATTCTTTTACAGGCAGTCAACGCTATGCGTTCAAGATATGTCGGTTATAAAACCGAGAGATATTGCCGGTTTTGGTGCAAATATGAATATTGGAAATTATTATTATGAGACAATGGGAGAGTGGGGAGTGATTTAGAAGCTTTCTTTTTGATTTAGTTAATAATGATGGAGAAGGGACGTGAGTTTTTACACTTACGTCCCTTCAAATATAGTTTTTTACATGCACTTTATGAAGTTGTCCGCAACAGCTTCCTAATCAAATTTATTCAATAGATTTTTCAGAAATCAATGCCCACCTTGAAATCAAAGTATGGTTTGAAAACCGGAGGCTTTTCAACAACTAAATATCTGAAGTAATCACCATTATTTCCGTAAGATGTTACGCTCGTTCTATCTGGCCTATATTGAAGACTTAGTCCAATCCCGACATTGAGATTAGTCTTGTGGCCGAAATTGAAGCGATATCCAAGTTCTGGAGTCAGGAAAAAAGCACCATCTGAATCTGTCTTAAGTCCTGTCCTTAGTTCTGCATAGGGGGTAAATCGCCCGAAAGTCTGATCTGTTCGCAGATGGATGAAACTTCCCAACATAACTGCATTGTATATTTGACTGTATTCTGCTGATAGTCCCAATCCTACAAATAAATGAGGATTGAACTGATAACCATGAGAGGTTGCAATTCCTGCACTTACAAATCCTTGTCTGTCAACTCCTGTGATGACAAGTCCGTCAGTCTGTGAGAAATAATAGTGGCTTGCTACCTTATATGATGTGGCATTAAAGGTGGCATCGACAAAACCTCGGTAGCCTTTTCTGATTTCTTCTCCGAAAATCTTAGCCGGAAATATAGCCATCATTAAAATAATAACTAATGTAAACCTTTTAATCATAATGTGAATAAATTATGTTATATTGCGGTTATATATCAACAAAATTGCCTTGAGCAATCTGCCACTGCAAAATTAATCATAAATCATCAAATATCAAATGAATTAACAAATAATAATATTTTAAGCATAATGACTTATAAGTTTTCTTAAAATAATTTGCCAGATACAAAGAAAAGTGTTAATTTTACTGATTAAGACCCCGTCTCATAAGATTTGAGAGGCCCAGGGGAAGCTGGGTTGGGATGATTTTCGGCATGCAGGCTCGGGAGCATAGCGGGCTATGTGACTGAGCCAAAGGTCGAAAAGCGCCCAAGCCAGCGAGGCTTTGTGTAATTTCCTCCGGAGAATCTCTTTCCCTTATGAGTTTGGAAGTATTATTAAAAATTAATATTTGAGTTCAATTTATGTCAATATCTTCAAAAAAGTT
>CAYQXG010000016.1:0-40091 GCA_964421525.1 uncultured Sangeribacter sp.
TGGATGTGATGTCGCCAATCAAGAATCTGGTGCAAAGCCAGCTTGGTTGGGACAATACTGCCTTCGGCACTATGCAAGGCAGCGAGACATTCCTGAATGTTTTCATTTTCTTCCTCATCTTTGCCGGAATCATTCTCGACAAGATGGGCGTGCGGTTCACAGCTCTTCTTTCCGGTGCTGTGATGCTTATTGGAGCATCAATTAACTGGTATGCTGTGACCGATATGTTTGCCAATAGCTCTCTTGATGTTTGGTTTACAGATCATTTGAACTACATACCTGTATTCGATGAGCTCGGAGTGTCTCCTTTCTATGAAGGAATGCCTGCATCTGCAAAGTTTTCAGCCATCGGTTTCATGATCTTCGGATGCGGTGTTGAAATGGCAGGTATCACTGTCAGCCGTGGCATTGTGAAGTGGTTCAAAGGGAGAGAGATGGCTCTTGCAATGGGTTCGGAGATGGCTCTTGCCCGTCTTGGAGTTGCCACATGTATGATTTTCTCCCCGCTCTTCGCATATATGGGCGCTACACCTAAAGTGAGCAATGCAGTGGCATTTGGCGTAGTGCTTCTTATGATAGCACTCATCATGTTTATCGTCTATTTCTTTATGGATCGTAAACTTGATTCGCAAACTCATGCAGAAGAGGAAAAAGATGATCCGTTCCGCATCAGCGATCTGGGGCAGATTTTACGTAGCAGTGGTTTTTGGCTTGTGGCTTTCCTTTGTGTGCTCTATTATTCGGCTATTTTCCCATTTCAGAAATATGCTGTCAACATGCTTCAGTGTAATCTTACTTTCACAGAAGTTGATCCCGATAGTTTCTGGGCTTCAGATGCTGAGACAGTGGTGCAGTATATAGTGATGCTTGTCGCTGCAGCTGCTGCATTTGTAAGTAATTTCTCTTCTAACCGAAACATGAAGGTTGGAATGCTGACGCTTGCAGTTGTTGCTCTCGTCACCTACTGTTGGATGGGTTACATGTGTCAGAGTGCGGCTGCTATTTTCGCTGTGTTCCCTCTTCTCGCTGTTGGAATCACCCCGATTCTCGGTAAGTATGTAGACCATAAGGGTAAGGCTGCGTCGATGCTTGTGTTCGGTGCATTACTTCTCATAATTTGCCACCTTACCTTTGCCTTCATCCTTCCGATGTTCAAGGGTAATGCAGTCGGTGGGGTAGTGGTTGCTTACCTGACTATACTCGTTCTTGGAGCTTCCTTCTCACTTGTACCGGCATCCCTGTGGCCTTCTGTTCCAAAATTGGTCGACGCAAAGATTATCGGCTCTGCTTATGCTCTAATCTTCTGGATTCAGAACATCGGTCTTTGGCTTTTCCCACTTCTTATAGGTAAGGTGCTCGACAATACCAATCCTGATATAGCAGAAGGTCTCGCCAATGGCACAATGACTGAGGCAGAGGCTGCTGTAAGCTACAACTACACTTGGCCTCTTGTGATGCTTGCTTGCCTTGGTGTAGCAGCGCTGCTTATTGGTATATGGTTGAAGATCATCGACAAGAAGCAGCATCTTGGACTTGAACTTCCCAATATCCAGAAGAATGAGAATGAGGTTGATGCTTCCGAGGTGTTGGCTGCTGAAGAGTAAACAACTGCTTTATAATTCTATAACAAGCCAAGCTATAACATTATTATTATCAATTTTCGTAAGTGAAAATTGAAGATAAGCGCACTAATTACTATCCTCATTCGTTATATAGGTATGAGGATTTTGAAGAAAATATTGGTTTTGATGGCTGTCTGCGGCATTTATGTTGCAGGCGGTCATCAAATGTTTGCAGAGACAGTCTCTCAAAAGGAGGCAAAAGCTATGGCACAAAAATTCTTCAATGAGTCGAAAAATTACGTTACGCCTCCTGTATCCTACGTTTATAATGGAAAGGATCTGACCACGCAACGTCTTTTTACTCCTTTCTATGTATTTAATTCCCCTACGGGTGGATTTGTCATTGTCTCGGCTGAAAACAAGGCATTTCCTATTCTCGCATATTCTTTGCAAGGTCAATTCAATAAAGATAATATTTCATCTTCTGTGCGTTCAATTCTTAAGGAGTTTTCCCGAGATGTTGAACTAATTCGTTATGATAGCCGCATTCCTACTGATGCCATCTATCAGTGGTCGGTTTATTCTGATGTAGTATACGACATTCTCAAGAATCCTGACAATAATGAATTCTATGCTGTGCCGATGGATGATAAAGGGAAAATGTTGATGGTTCGCCGTTCTGCAACAGAATTCGATTTTGAGAATCAGCAGCCGGTCGAATATGGTCTTTCTCCATTAGAGACCGGATCAATGGATTTACCTAAGCCTCCGGATGTAATCTCCAGTGGAGGCGGACATTTTTCTCTATCGGTTCCTGAAGAAGTGGAGAGGGTGATAATCTATGATATCTCCGGAACTATTGTGGCTCATAAGACATTCAAAAATACAAGTTTAGCCAATATAGACCTCGGAGGTCATCCCAATGGTTTCTACATAGCACTTCTTATTGACAAATCTGGCATCTCTCATGCCGTCAAACTTTATAGATAATGAGTTTTTCAAGAAAAATCCTCCTTGCTCTCGTAGCCTTGATTCTTACAATAGCATTCATCGCCATTTCCTTTGACTTTCGCCGTCAGCTCGGTTGGTGGGCTTTCATCGATCTTTTCGCTCTATTCATGACAGTCTTTTCATGGCTTATGTCGCTATTAATAGGCAAGATGATACCCCATTCCGGCATTGTTCTCCAAAAGTTATCTGTCATCTTCGGCATACTTTTTGTCATCTCCTTAATTGGAGAATACATTGCCTACACATACGTATCCTGAGATATTACAACGTGATTATCACAGCTGTACCTTTCCCTTGTTGGCTTTTAATACTTATTTCCCCACCATGTAGTCGTATTATCTGTCGGCAGATGGAGAGTCCGACTCCACTTCCATTATCCTTGGTGGTGAAGAATGGTTGAAATAAATTATTTAGTACATCTTGTGCCATACCGCATCCATTGTCTTTCATAGTGATGTATGGTCTGGTCTCAGAAACTGATAGAACCACTTCAACTTTAGCTTTCTTATCCGGGTCATCTGCTGCAATTGCATCCAAAGAATTACGTAGAAGGTTTATCATGACTTGATTCATCAGCAGATTGTCAATGGTCAGTGTCATATCTTCAGGTATAGTATAACTTATTGTATCTTCTGAAAGATTCCGCTGGCCTAATTCTGCCTTGAATAAAAATTTTAGATCATCGAAATAATCACCGGCTCTTATTTCTACAAATTTTGGCTCCGGCAAGTGAGTGAGTGTATAATAAGAATCAAGAAATCTCCTTATCCCTTCTGATTGTGAGTGTAATAGGTGGGATGCATCTGCAAGTGTCTTTCCGTGGTATCGTTCAGGTTTTTGCTTCATGTCGGCTGTAAGTGCCACTATGGGGGTTATGCCATTCCGCATCTCATGCGTCATAATTTTCAAAACGCGGTCATAATAGAGCTTGCTTGTCTGCAATTCTTTCATGTTTTCATGATAAATTGATGATAGTCTATTCATGGAATCAGACATACGCTGCAGCTCAATATCTCCTCCGGCTTCCACTCTCATGGTTGTCTCATTCATTTCGAGTGCACTGACAAATGTTGACATGGTGGTTATCAGTTTCGTCAGGAGACTCCAGATACCGGCAATACACATTCCAACGGCAAAAATAGCAACTATGCAACCTTGTGCCCAAAATCCTTTTACTAACAGACAGGTGGCAAAAGCCGTACCTATTACTGTTCCAATAAGAAGCAAAACGACGTTTAGCCTAAATCGTTTCATTGTAGTTTCTTCATAAGGTTATAGAGAGTTTGCCTGTTGATTCCAAGTTGCTGTGAAGCTGCCGACAGATTACCACCACACTTCTCTATGACACTTTTGATATGTCTTATCTTGATTTCGTCAAGAGTCATCCCTTCTCTCTCCCGTTCATATTCTTCCATTACCCGGGCTTTCATTGCAGCCTCTTTTTCACTCCTACGCTGACGGTTAGTATCTATTGCCCTTTTTAGTTTATTTATCAGGTCATCGTTATCCCATGGTTTGGTTATAAAGTCTTCTGCTCCAAGTTTCATAGCTTTCACGGCAACTTCAACATCTCCGAAAGCAGTGATTACAACTATCGCAGGAGGATTTGGCAGGCTTTTTATCTTTTCAAGCCAGAAAAGGCCATCTCTACAGTCGAGACTACTGTTATCGAAGTTCATATCAAGGAGAACGGCATCGTAGCTTCCGGGATGAGGAAGAGTGGCTATCATCGATGGATTTTCTATATCGGTCACTTCTTCAAACTCATCATCGAGCAATAATCTCAGGGTAGCCCTGACAGCCGGATTATCATCTATTATCAACAACCTATCTTTCATAATTAGATCTAATCTATTGTGGGTGCAAAGGTAAAATGTTTTTGATTGATTTCCAAATTTCACTCTATTCAATGTATAAAATTTAGACAGCATGCCGAATTTTTAGACAAAATGAAATGAAATTTGCTGTTTTTTATTTCGATTTTTGGTCTGTTGATGTGTGTGCTGTTAACTTTGCTGTTGTGAAAAAAAACATGTGAAATGTGCAAGAAAAAAACAATATTATCTATTTTGATTCTTTTGTTACCGTTTTATTCGGTTTCAGCAGGCCAGATCGAGGATGAGAAACCCATGACTCTCAACGATTGTCTCATCTATGCCCGTCAACATGCTCATTCCAACCGTTTAAAACGCTTGGAAGTGAAGGCTGCCGCAACAGACAAAAGAATAAGTGCATCAGACCTGATGCCATACATAGGACTTGGCAGCAGCGCAAGTCTGAGTTTCGGTCGTAACATTGACCCTGAGACTAATACCTATGATAACAAGAAAACATTAGGATCAGGATTAAACCTCGAATTGTCGCTTCCTCTTTTCGATGGGCTGGTGAGAATAAACAATCTCAAAGCTGTTAAGACAGAGGAGTCGAAAATCCGAAAAGATCAGCAGGTTGAGGAAGACCATGTGTCTCTTGAGGTGATAAAAAATTTCTACAATATTTCTTACTGCACTTCCATGGTTGATCAGATGCAACGTCAGTTACGTCGCGATTCCACTGATCTTATTGCCACTCAGATGGGATTACAACTTGGCACAAAAAGTGGTGCAGACGTTGCAGAACTGGAGGCTATAGTAGCAGCTGATCTCTATGAATTGGCAAATCAAAGGAATCTTTTGAAGAAAGCTTATCTTCAACTGCGGAGTTCAATGGGAATGCCAAATTCTGATTCTCCTCTGCCTATTATAGAGACTCCTACTGAATTATCCGGATCTTCCACAAGGTCAAGACTTCCACAAATTGAGGCCGCCGAATTAGCCGTGAAGCAGAGTAAATATACTCTCCGCGCTTCAAAAGGAGGTTATTCACCCCGAATATCATTTTCAGCGGGATTATCTACGTCTTATTATAGAATGATGGGATTAGAAATGGAAATTCCATCATTATCACGCCAACTGCGCGATAATATGGGAGAGTATTTCGGTCTTTCTTTATCGTTTCCCATTTTTGATGGGCTGGCTACAAAAAATCGTGTGAATCGTGCAAAAATTGCTCTTGCCGAAAAGGAAGTCCTGCTTGAACAAACAAGATATCAGATTGAGCAGGCTACAGCAGAAGCTTATCTTGATCTCAAAGCTTCAATTGAGGAACTATCGGCTGCTTCAAGGCGTTTGGAAGCGGAACAACTTGCCTACAATGCGATGAGGCGCAGATATGAACTCGGGGCTGTTTCAGCTATCGATCTATATACATCCTCATCAAAATTGGCAGTAGCGGAGGCTAATCTTGTAGGCAAACGTATCCAGCATACAATTGCAGGAATAACTCTCCGATATTACCAAGGATTTCCTCTGATCCAAGACTCTCCCGACATCCTACAACAGACAACTAATAACTGACAACTCAAATCATGGACACAGAAATTAAACGACGTTTCCCCCGATTGCGCAGATGGGTATGGCCTTTCTTAGCGGCTTTGGTTTTGATTCCTTCTGTAATATGGGCATTTGTGGCATCGAAATCAAACTCTTACAAAACCGACAGTGATAGACTTATGATCGCAGAAGTGATAGAAGGTGAATATGACGACTTCATCCACCTATCCGGTAAGGTCGAGACCGGTGTTGTGGTTCAGGTCTCTGCTCTTGAGACCGGTGTAGTAGACAGTAAGCTTGTTGAGGAAGGAGCTATGGTCAACGAAGGTGACATTATTATTACTCTCCGCAATCCCATGCTGCGTCAGCAGATTCTTGACTCGGAGTCTCAATTGGCAGAGAAGCAGAATATGCTTCGCGACACGGAACTTTCCATGGAAAAAGATCGTCTCCAGGTGCGTCGCGATATTCTTTCAGCAAAGACTGAACTCAATCGCAAGCGTCGCGCTGCAGAGCAGCAAAAGTCATTGTTGCAGGAAAATCTCACTTCTCGTGAGGAGTATCTAAAGGCCAATGAAGATTATGAACTGGCAAAAGAAAATCTCAAATTACTGGAAGACAGGCTTCTTCAAGATTCACTCTACCGTTCTGTTCAGTTGGCTATGATGCGTGAAAGTCTTCACAATATGCAGGAAAACTTCATGCTTGTACGCCAGCGAGCCGACAACCTGAATGTTAGAGCTTCCCATAGTGGCCAGCTCGGAAGTCTGGTGGCGGAAATCGGTCAGAATATTTCAAGTGGTCAGATGGTAGGACAGATAAATATTCTCGATAATTATAAATTGTCGGTCACCATTGATGAACTATATATCGACAGAGTGGAGCCCGGCCTCAAAGGAAAGGTGAGCCGCCAAGGTAAGGAGTTTGACGTAGTTGTCTCTAAAGTTTATCCTGAAGTAGCAAATGGCCAATTCAAGGCGGATCTTTCAATCAATGGAGCAACCTCGGACAATATGAGGGTAGGGCAGACCTATCCTGTTAATCTCATGCTCGGACAACCTGCAAAAGCAGTGATGATTGAAAAAGGCACTTTCTTCCAGAATTCCGGTGGAAAATATGTCTATGTTGTATCTTCTGACGGTAAGACTGCTGAAAGACGAGAAGTTAAACTTGGCAGACGCAATCCAAAATATTACGAAGTGCTTGAAGGCCTTTCCCCCGGAGAGAAGGTGATCATCAGCTCCTATGCAGATTTCGGAGACGCCGACCATCTTAACATATCAAAATAAAAATTGATAATAGTTACGAGTGCTTAAGCAAAGTGCTTTACATTGGCACCGTGATGGCGAAAATATAAAGCGACTTTGAATTCTTAATTGTAAGTATGCCCTTATAACCCCTTAACACTATAACCCTTCATAAATATGAACATTCAAATCCAACAATTAGAAAAAGTTTTCAAGTCTGACACTGTTCAGACGGTAGCCCTAAACAATGTCTCACTCTCAATCTCTGACGGCGAGTTTGTTGCAATAATGGGTCCATCAGGTTGTGGCAAATCTACTTTGCTCAACATACTCGGACTTCTTGATAATCCTACCTCCGGCAGCTACATACTCGATGGCAAGGAAGTTGGCAACCTGAAAGAAAGCGGAAGGACTGAATACCGCAAGGGACGCATTGGCTTCATCTTTCAGTCTTTTAATCTGATCGACACCATGACAGTTCGCGACAACGTGATGCTTCCGCTCAACAACATGAATCTCTCACGTGATGAAAAAAATAAGCGCGTTGAAGAAGCTCTTGAGAGAATGGGTATTGCACACCGGGCTAACCATTATCCATCCCAGCTGTCGGGTGGTCAGCAACAGCGTGCTGCTATAGCTCGTGCCATAGTGGGTCGTCCGGGATTGATTCTTGCTGATGAACCAACAGGAAATCTTGACTCCAAGAATGGGGCGGAGGTGATGCAGTTGCTTTCCGAACTTCACAATGAAGGTGCCACTATCGTGATGGTCACCCACTCTCATCGTGATGCTGCCGTTGCAGACCGAGTCATTAATCTTTACGATGGCCAGATTGTAGATAACCTCCAAATCATTTAGCCTTATGTTTAAGTTCTTCACATCTGATATTATCCGCAACTTGATTAAGATTCTTTGCCTCTCGGTTGGTCTCGCAGTAGGTATGCTCCTTGTTGCAAAGATTTATTTTGAGCAGACTTATGATTCATTTTTCCCAAATATCGACCGGCTCTATCGCATCACTGAAAGTACAGTCCAGAATGGTCAATATAAGGAATATCCTGCAATCCCAGGTGGAACGGCACCCGAATTGCAGAGAAATATTTCGCAGGTCGAAGCAGCTACTCGTTTCACCGATCTCACTGATGATGCTGTTGTAAAACTCGAGGATGGAAGAAAGTTTGATGTTGATTTGTTGATTCTTGCCGATACTTGCCTTTTTGACGTGCTTGAGACTCCGATTTTGCAAGGAAACCCTCATGAGGTACTTGCTATGCAGGATAGGGTTATGATTCCTCGTTCTTTAGCTGAAAAAATCGGTGGAGAGGTTGTTGGTCTTTCTATGTCAGTGGTGGAATTCGGTGATGATTATAAAGCGATTGTTGGAGGAGTCTACGAAGATTATCCCCTCAACTCCACAATTCCCAACGCAATCTATGTCAGTTTGCCAACCATAGGAAAATTCACTTACGATGGAACTGAAAACTTGTTGGGAAATGATCGGTATATGGGTATTGTGCGTCTTAGCAAGGATGCTGACCCCCATTCAGTCAATGAGCTGGCAATGCAACATCTGAAAACTAAGATCGATGATGAGGCTTTCACTATTGTCGATTATAAGGTGTGGCTGCGGCCGCTGTCCGGATCATATAGTTCCCAGCCGGGAATTAAAACCATGTCCTGGTTACTTGGGTTATTGGCTGCTGTGATGTTGCTTTGCGCCGGACTTAACTATCTATTGATTGTTATTGGACAATTATCTGCCAGGGGTAAGGAGATGGCTATACGTAAATGCTTTGGTACCGGACGTCCGGCTATATTCCGAATGATGATTTTGGAAAGCCTCTTCTTTCTGATTGTCTCTCTTGGTCTGGCTATTCTTCTCGCTTTTTCTTTTTCCGATCTTTGCCGCGAACTTCTCGGGTACTCTCCCTCTCAACTATTTTCCACTCCAGGCGTATGGCGTTTCGAAGCTGTCGTTTGTATTGTACTTCTTGTCATTACCGGTGTCATTCCGGCCATTATTTATTGTCGTACACCTGTCTCAAGTGCTTTCCGTCCACATGCATTTGGTCGGAAGGTTTGGAAACTCGCTTTGTTGGCAATACAGTTTTTTGCAACAGCTTTGGTGATGTGTCTCTTGGTGCTCATTAGCAGGCAATATTCCTTGATTGGTAATCTTGATTTGGGGGTGAAGGCCGAGAATGTTGGCATCTTCTATAGGCATCCTCTCACAGCAGAACGGACAAGGACGATCATGAAGGAACTATTGAAATTTCCATTTGTGGAAGGAGTGGCAACCGGATTTCAGGAACCTACGCAATTTGCCAGTGGTAATAATATGTGGACTGAAGGTAGAGAAGAGAATGAAATAAATATTGCAGACCTTTATCTGGTCAACCCGGATTATTTTGATGTTCTGGGTATCAAATTTATCCAAGGGCACAACTTCAATGAGAATGCTGATTCCACTGTCAATGAGGTGATTGTTGAGGAGAGAATGGTGGAAGTACTTCAAAAATATTTTGGAGAGACCGATTCGGATATAATTGGAAAGACGTTCTATGTCACCGGTCATGAAAAAGGAGATGTCTATAATCCTCTCTTCACCATAGTAGGTGTTGTCAACAACGTCAAGCGTGGCGGTTTCGAGAGCGAGTATGCTGATACCCGTGCCGGCATCTATTTCCCTACCAATAGGGTAAGAGGTAACGTTTTTGTGCGCTTTTCAGATTTGACTCCCGATAATCTCCGCAAGGCGCAGGAGGTTATAGACTCATTGTCTGACGGAGAGGAAATCTATATTACTCCATATATTGCGCGTATCGATGCAAAGCGCCATTCCATAAAAGTATTCGGAACAGCTGTAATGGTGGTTGGAATAGCAATTATTCTCATCGCTTTGATTGGACTTATCGGATATGTTGCTGATGAAGTCAACCGTCGAGCCAAGGAAATTGCCATTCGAAAGGTTAACGGCACCTCTGCCGCGAAGATAGTCCGCATCTTCTGCGTGGACGTGCTCAAAGTTGCTCTTCCTTCTCTACTGTTAGGCGGTGTCGCAGCGATAATCGTCGGTCAACAATGGCTCGAACAATTCACGGATCGCGTTTCTATTTCTCCTCTGAGTATGGTTGGCTGCATCCTGCTTCTGCTCATACTGATACTCGCTGTAGTTATCATCAATACCCTCCGAGTGGCACGAGCCAACCCTGTCAACCATCTTCGCTCAGAATAAATACCCCTCCCCAGAAAGCAAAAGTCTCCGCCAAATCCGGCGGAGACTTTTGTTTAATTGATATTAACAATTGATCATTGATAATTCATCACTGATCATTGATTAGCAAGGAAGTGCTTCGTTAGTCTTATGCACTGCAGCTGCGCTCTTTGCGAAGAGTTCTTTCTCCTCGGCGTTGAGATCAAGTTCGATGATTTTCTTTATGCCACCCTTGCCAAGAACACAAGGTACACCGATGCAAAGGTCTTTTTCACCATATTCACCGTCGAGAAGAGCAGAGCAAGGAATGATTGCATCTTGGTCGTGGATAACTGCCTCAACAACTTCAGCTGTTGCTGCTCCGGGAGCATACCATGCGCTGGTGCCGAGAAGTTTTGTAAGAGTTGCACCGCCTACCATTGTGTCAGCAACAACCTTGTCCATTGTTTCCTTGTCAAGAAGAGTCTCGCATGGAACGCCGCGGAGTGTGGCATAACGACGCATAGGAATCATAGTTGTATCGCCATGACCACCGATAACGAAACCTTCTACTTCGTTAGGGTTAGCACCAAGGGCTTTGCTGAGGAAATATTTGAAACGGCTGCTGTCGAGTGCACCGCCCATGCCTATGATACGGTTCTTAGGAAGACCGGAAACTTTATGGATAAGATAGGTCATGGTGTCCATAGGGTTGGAAACACATACGATCACTGCATTCGGGCTGTGCTTAAGAACGCTCTCGGTCACTTGCTTTACGATGCCTGCATTTACGCCGATGAGTTCTTCGCGAGTCATACCTGGCTTGCGGGGAATACCTGATGTGATGACAACTACATCAGAATTTGCAGTAGCCTCATAATCATTGGTAACTCCTGAGATTCTTGTGTTCATGTCAAGAAGGTTGGCGGTCTGCATCATATCCATGGCTTTACCCTCAGATACGCCTTCCTTGATATCGATCATCACAACTTCGTCAGCCACTTCACGGATGGCGATGACATTGGCTGCAGTAGCTCCTACATTGCCTGCGCCTACAACTGTTACTTTTGACATTGTTTAATATGGTTTTTAGGGTTATACGTGATATTTTACTTTTATATTGCTACCTTTGTTCAGAAGATTTATGCAAATTTATGAAAAATAATTGACAGCACAAAACTTTTTCACATAATTGTGAATAACAAATTATAAATTATGAATAAAGCCTGAATTTTCATCTTTAATCAATCATCATATCTCTTTAATAATTGATCATTATTAAATCCCCTCCCTAATAACTTCCGGACTGTCTTCCGTGCAGTCAATGATTGTGGTAGGCATACTTCCTCCATCCTCTCCAAGCACAATTCCATCAACCTTCCCTTCATAAGCTTCCATTATTAATTCAGGATTTCTTGCATAGTCATCATCCTCAAATTCTATAGATGTGGTCATTATTGGATTCCCTAATTTTTCGGTCACAGATCTGACCGTGTTGCAATCAGGAATTCTTACTCCTACAGTTTTCCTTTTCTTGAAATCCTTTGGTAGTCCGGATTGGGCGCGGCACAGAAAAGTTATCGGACCCGGTGTGTTTTCACGCATAAGTTCAAAGGTGCGGTTGCCAAGTCGTGCGTATTCCGACACCATTGATATGTTGTCGCAGATGATTGACAGGTGGTTTTTGTCAGGATTGATGTTTTTTAGTTCGCAAACCTTGCGCACTGCCTTCTGGTTTAAAGCATCGCACATTATGCCATATATGCTGTCTGTCGGCATAATCCAAATTTCACCTTCTTTTAAATGGTCGGCTATTTGCTCAGCCTGCTTATCTGAAGGTGTGTCATTCCATACCTTGACTGATTTCATGATAATTTGATTTTGGTGTCTGTTTTGCAAATTTACAAAAAAAATAGTAATATTTCCACAATTATTTACGTTTTATTTCAGTCACACTGCTTACTCTGCTTGTTGTAGCTACTTGTTTTGGTGTGATCAAAGGTTGAGGTATGGAAATGCACCGGGGTGCATTCATTGATAACACAAAATTCAAAATTATGAAGATAGGAATACTCGCTGCGATGGACAAGGAAGTGGCATTAATACTTCCTTTGCTTAAAGATAAAGAAGAGGTTGAGGTCGCTTCTCGTAAGGCTTACATCGGAAAGATTGGTGATAATGATGTATGCGTGATGAAATGTGGTATAGGAAAGGTTAGCTCGGCTCTCAATACTTTCCGGATGATTGATTTTTTCCATCCTGACCTTGTAATCAATTCGGGAGTTGCCGGTGGTGCTGATGCTTCCATGAAGGTTGGTTCGGTTTTGGTGGCAAGCGAGGCTGCTTATCATGATGTTTGGTGCGGGCCAGGCACCAAATGGGGACACATGGATGGTCAGCCAGAACGCTTTGCTATGGATGCCGATGTTTTGGAGATGTGTCGAAAAACTGCCTCTCCGGAGGTCCGGTTCGGCCTCATCTGCTCTGGCGATCGTTTTATCAGCAAAGTTGAGGAAGTGGACTTCATTAAGGAAATATATCCGGATGCTCTTGCATGCGACATGGAATCAGCCTCAATCGCACATATTTGTCATGATTGTAACGTTCCCTTTGCTGTTATAAGGGTAGTCAGTGACACTCCCGGTCAAGCTGATAATATTTCACAATATCAGAATTTCTGGAATGAAGCTCCTGAAAAGACTTTCAAAAGTATTAAGTCAATAATCGAGAATCTTCATTAATGGCTTCTGCTAAACTTAATAGACTTAAACCATTCATGTTGCCTATCGCTATGTTAGGTGGCGTTCTGTTTTATCCCTGGATGGGGTATGTTCAGTTTCTCTCTCCCTACCTGATTTTTGCAATGCTTTTCATCACATATTGCAAACTTGACTTTCGTCACATTGCACTTGGCAGGTTTCAGTGGGTGCTTCTTGGAGTTCAGATTACGATTGCCACTTTGGTTTACATCTTGCTCGCATGGATTAACCATACTGTGGCTGAAGGTGTTTTTATTTGTGTGTTCATCCCTACTGCCACTGCCGCTCCTGTTATATGCGCAATGCTTGGTGGAAGTCTTCCCAAACTTGCCACATACTCATTGCTTTGTAATGTTTTTGTGGCTCTGGTTGGTCCTTTTGTGCTTGCTTATGTGGGTGATACAGAATATAGCTTCTGGGAGTCGTTCATGATGATATTTAAAATGGTGATGCCTCTTTTATTGGGACCATTGCTTGCCTCTTTCCTTCTTCGCCATACTCTACCTCGCTTTCACGACGCGGTCAAGTCTCATCAATCCATATCTTTTTATCTTTGGGCGATATCCCTCTTTATCATCGTAGGAGGATGTGTCAGCTTCATTATCAATCATTATCAGCCTGACTATCTTTGGACTATGATTTGGCTCGCCTTGGGTTCTCTTGTTGTATGCCTATTGCAATTCAAGATTGGAAGAATGGTAGGCCGACATTACGGCGATCCTGTCTCTGGAGGACAAGGATTGGGACAGAAGAATACCGTACTTGCCGTCTGGATAGCACTTGCCTACATGAACCCGGTGGCTTCGATTGCCCCCGCATCCTACATTGCCTGGCAAAACATCATCAATTCCTGGCAAATCATGCGCCACAAATCCTCTACGGGAGAAGACGATGAAAAGAACCTAACTCTGCTTGAAATAAAAAAATAAAATTCTACACATTGCATTACTATGAAAACAAGAAAAATATTCTTGACGTTAAAATTCGTCGATAGGTACGGATGGCACAATATTAGAGCGTGAGCTGCGTGGTTTAAGAATTTTCAACGCAGTAGATTCCCTTCTTGATCCATCAAAATAATAACCATAAAAAACACTCGCTGTAAAAGCGAGTGTTTTAATTATATTCTATTTATTTCTGTGGCAATTGCATGTGCTTTCTTTTTGTTTGGGCGTTTTGCCACAGGCATCCTGTAGGCTGCAGCCACAACAGCCTGATCTTTTGTGTCTTATGAAACGGTAGACTCTGATACCGGTCCAAATTGCACAACACACGAAAATTAGGCCAATTATTATATATTGCAATATCACGCTCATGGATTGTTGACTTTAGGTGAAGCTCCTTTTTTTGCGGAGGCATTCTTGGGAGATTTCTTAGTTTCAATCACTTGGTTTATTCGACGGTTTGTAGGGTCTCTAAGCACAGACAATGTGATTTCATTTATCATTCCTTTCAACTGAGAGATAAATTCAGATGCGCTGTAGTCTCCTCTCTCAATCGCACGAAGCCTTCCCTCCCATATTCCGGTAAGCTTTGCACTCTTCAAAAGTTCTTCCTTGATGAGACCGATGAGCTCGATGCCGGCATCTGTGGCTCTGAGGGATTTGCCTTGTTTTCTTATATAAGCCCTTTTATACAAAATCTCAATTATTGCAGCCCTCGTTGATGGTCGCCCTATGCCATTTGCCTTAAGGGCTTCCCTTAATTCTTCATCATCAACCGATGCCCCGGCAGTTTCCATCGCTTTTAAAAGAGTGCCTTCTGTGTAATAGCTTGGTGGGGTAGTGGTCTTCTTACCTAAGAATGGCTTGTGAGGCCCTTTTTCTCCCTTTAAAAATTCAGGTAATGTCTTTTCCTGGTCTTTTGCATCATCGGGAGTTTCTTCTTTGGTTTGCTGTGGAGTTCCATTCTTGTCGTTTCCTTTGTTCCAATCATAAACGCTCTTCCAGCCAGCCTCTGCAATCCTCTTACCAGATGTCTTGAACTCTATCTTCCCGGCTTTTCCCTTCACTTGAGTTTGGTCATAGACACAGTCGGGAAAAAATACCGATATGAACCGACGTGCAACAAGATCATAAACCTCCCATTCCGGCTTCGATAGCATCTGTGGGGCTACTCCGGTCGGGATAATGGCGTGGTGATCTGTCACTTTTGAATTGTCAAACACCTTGTTGCTTTTCTTAAGTTTTTTCCCCCTTAAAGGTTGTAATATCTCTTGATAATATCCAAGCCCATTTAGTATGGAGCCGCATTTGGGATAGACGTCATCTGTCAGATACGTGGTGTCTACACGGGGATATGTAGTGAGTTTTTTTTCATAAAGACTCTGAATTGTCTTCAGTGTCTCATCTGCACTTAGCCCGTATTTCTTGTTGGCCTCAACTTGTAGGCTTGTAAGGTCAAATAGTTTTGGCGGGGCCTCCTTTGCCTTTTTCTTTGTGACCTCTGTGATTTCGAATTCACTTTGGGCTGCCTCTTGCAACTTAACCTGCCCATCCTCTTCTGTCTTGAAGGCCTTGACGTTAGAAGTAAACGTAACTTCTCGGTATGTGGTTCGAAGCTCATAGGTAGTCGTGGGCACAAAATTCTCGATTTCTTGTTGTCTGCTGACAACGAGAGCAAGCGTAGGGGTTTGAACCCTGCCTACCGATAGCACATTGTTTCTACTGTCGTTTCTTTCTGCGTATTTCAATGTATAGAGCCGGGTGGCGTTTATACCTAATATCCAGTCTCCAATTGCTCTGCATAATCCGGCAATATATAGGCTTTCAAGATCTTTTTGGGGTCTTAGATGCTCAAACCCTTCCTTGATCGACTCATCGGTGAGAGATGAAATCCACAATCTTTCCACAGGCTTGTCGCATCCTGCCTTTTGCATCACCCACCGCTGGATCAATTCTCCCTCCTGTCCGGCATCGCCGCAGTTAATCACTTTATCACACTTCCGGATAAGTCGCTCAATTACTTCAAACTGATGCTGAATACCTTTATCGTCCTTAAGTTTTATGCCGAATCTTTCAGGAATCATCGGTAAGGCCGAAAGCGACCATCGCTTCCAATCAGGGGTATAATCAGCCGGATCTTTTAGCTCGCAGAGATGACCGAAAGTCCACGTCACACAATAATCGTTGCCCTCGAAATATCCGTCTCTTCTAACTCCAGCTCCAAGAATTTTAGCAATATCTGCTCCTACACTGGGTTTCTCGGTGATGCACAGAATCATAAATTTTTAAAACTTTCAATGTTTTTTAGTTATACACATAACCTCATAACCCTATAACCTTCACCTTTCAGTTTTTGAAAGATGAATCTTGGCTTCCCCCCAAATTGCGTCCATCTCAGCCAGCGACATATCTTTAAGATTCTTGCCCATCTCTTTTGCCTTTGCCTCAAGATAGTTGAAACGTCCTATGAATTTTCGGTTTGTCATTTCAAGAGCATTTTCGGGTACTACATTGTAGAGTCTTGCCGCATTCACGACTGAGAAGAAAAGGTCACCAAATTCCTTCTCTGTATTCTTACGGTTTCCGGCTTTCATTTCAGCCTCAACCTCAGCGGTCTCCTCTTTCACCTTTTCCCAAACCTGGGATGGCTCATCCCAGTCGAAGCCAACGTGTGCTGCTTTTTCCTGAATCCTATATGCCTTGATAAGTGCCGGAAGTGTTCCCGGAACTCCTGAAAGAACCGTTTTATTTCCTCCCTTTTCTTTCAGCTTTATTTGCTCCCAATTGTCAGCCACTGCATCGGCGGTTTCGGCTTTAACCTCTCCATAGATATGAGGATGACGGAATATAAGCTTGTCGGTGAGTGCATTGCACACGTCTGCAATATCAAATTCACCTTTCTCATCAGCTATCTTGCTATAGAATGCCACATGCAGTAAAACATCGCCCAGCTCTTTTTTGATATTTGGTATGTCGTTCCCTATCAATGCATCACAAAGCTCATAAACTTCTTCTATGGTGTTAGGACGAAGCGATTCATTTGTCTGTTTTCTGTCCCATGGGCATTTCTCCCTTAAAGTGTCGAGCACGTCAAGCAATTTGCCGAATGCTTCCATTTTTTCCTCTCTTGTATGCATATATATTAATTCCCTTTTATTTTTACTTATATTTCTCCACAGTCTATAACCAGCATAACCTTATATCTGAAAACTGATAGATTCCAGCTGATATCTGACGTCTGATGACTTAATACATAAGTAGCTGATCAAAATTATTGCACATATAAATCCGAGAATAGCCGGATTTATTTGTACAAGATTGGTGCTGTTGAATGTGTACATACATCGTTTAATTTTTATTAGCCACTTATAACTTAAGATTAAAAATACATTTTTCTGATGCAAAATTACTAAAAATCCATCAAAATTTGCTATCTTTGCCTTTTGAAATGTGTCTCTGATGGCTTTTTTTGTCTGGTTTTAGCAATTTTTTGCTGTCAGTCACGTTGTGTATGAGTTTGAATTGATTGAATATCAATGAATAAGATATTAGATACAAGAAAGATTGATAAGTTTGAGAAACTTTTGGAGTCGGCTTCTTCCATAGTGCTCACTTGCCATGTGCGTCCTGATGGAGATGCTATAGGGAGTACACTTGGATGGATGCATGTGCTTGAAAAGTTGGGAAAGTCTGTAGCTGTGGTCATTCCTGACAATGCTCCTCGGTCGTTGTCTTTTCTCCCAGGTTTCGATCGAATGGCAGTTTTCACTCGTCATGAGGAATATTGTGAGAAACTTTTCATGGAAGCTGATCTATTGATATGTTGCGATTTTAATCAACCTTCCCGATTGGATCGTATGCAGAAATTGCTCGAAGATGCTGAGTCTCCCAAAGTTCTCATCGACCATCATGTTGAGCCATCGCAATTTGCTGATGTCATTTTTTCTTTCCCCGACATGTCGAGCACTTGTGAACTGTCTTTCAGAATTATGGCTGAACTTGGCCTTTACTCGGAAATGAATCTTGAGGCTGCCACATGTATTCTGACCGGCATGATTACCGATACCAAGAATTTTACAGTCAATTGCAAAAGCCCTGATATTTATGAGATTCTCCAGCGACTTCTTGAGAAAGGGTGCGATAAGAACCGTATAGTTCGTCTTGCTTTGATTGAGAAATCTTTTGGTGCGCTGATGCTTGAGGCCTATGCTTTATCTCACAAGCTTGAGATTTTTCCGGAATATCATGCCTCTGTAATTTGTCTTGATAAGTCAGAATGCGAGCGGTTTCATTATGAAAAAGGCGATACCGAAGGACTTGTAAATAGACCTACGGAAATCAGAGGTGTTACATTTAGCTTCTTCCTTCGTGAAGATTCTGATTGTGTTAAGGTTTCGGCAAGAAGTGTGTTGGATTTTCCAGTTAATTTGATATGCAAGGAAGTTTTCGGTGGAGGAGGTCATGTGATGGCTGCTGGAGCAGAATACTCCGGTTCTCTCGAAGACTGCAGGAAGAAACTTATCGAATCTTTTCCGCACTACATTCAGTATCTTAAAGGAAAAACCGAAAAACTTGACTATTTCGATGTCACTGAAAAGTGATTGCTTTAATAATAATATATAATTGATAATTAATAGCTAAAATGAAAATATTATTCAAGATTTCTTTGATGTCTGTTGCCGCTGCTCTTTTCATGTTTGCTTCTTGTAGTAAGACAGAGAGCTATTCCGATCTTCTTAAAAAAGAGCAAAAGGTTAGCAACTGGTATCTGGCCCAACATAAGGTGTGCAATGAGATTCCTGCCGACAGTGTTTTCCTTGTTGGTCCGGATGCTCCTTATTATCGGATGGACGATGATGGTTATGTCTATATGCAGGTTCTGAAGGCTCCTTCTCTGAAAGACCGCAAGATTCCCGCAACTGGAGACCAGGTCTATTTCACTTTCACTCGTTACAACATCGAGACAATGTATAATAACAATACTCTTGAGGTCTCGGGAGTTGGTAATCAGACGGATTTTATATCTTCCGTTGGTGACACATATTTCATTTTTAACAACTACATAGTGTCGTCTTCTTCACAGTTCGGTTCCGGAATACAGTTGCCTGTAAGTTATCTTGGATATGATTCAGAAGTTAATATTCTGCTGAAGTCCTACTATGGGTTCTCTGATGAGAGCACTACTTGTATCCCATATCTCGTCAATACCCGTTACTTTAAGGCTGAATACTAATCCGGTGATTATTCTACGCGCATCTGTCCTCAGAATACTCCAAAAAATATATTAGCCTCGTGGAGGCTTTTTCGATAGAAATAAAATTCAAAATTCTTAATTAGAATACATTCAAAATTAAAAATTCCAAATTCAAAATTAAGATATGAGCCTAATAAAATCAATCTCTGGCATACGCGGCACTATCGGTGGTCACTCGGGAGAAGGCCTCGGCGGTGTTGATATTGTGAAATTCACTGCGGCTTATGCAGAATATATCAAAAGAGTGAACGCCGGAATGACCGGAAAGATCGTTGTCGGTAGAGATGCTCGTATATCAGGCAAAATGGTTGCCCATCTCGTTAATGGTACTTTGATGGCTATGGGTTTCGATGTTGTATATATTGATCTTGCAACTACACCTACAACAGAACTTGCCGTTGTTGGAGAAGGAGCAATGGGAGGCATTATCTTGACGGCCAGCCATAATCCTATCCAATGGAATGCTTTGAAGCTGCTTGATTCAAATGGTGAGTTCCTTAATGATGCAGCCGGAAAGGAAGTGATAAGGATAGCTGAAGAGGAAGATTTCGTTTTTGCCGATGTGATGAGTCTCGGTTCCGAGTATTTCAACAATACATGGAGCGACCGCCATATTGAAATGGTGAAGGCGTTGAAGATTGTTGATGTTGAAGCTATTGCTGGTGCAGACTTCACTGTTGCAGTCGATGCAGTGAACTCTGTTGGTGGCATAGTCATTCCGCGGTTGCTTCGTGCACTTGGTGTAAGAAATGTAATTGAGCTTAACTGTGAGCCACACGGTCATTTCGCGCATACGCCCGAACCAATTCCGGAGAATTTGACTCAGATTTCAAATCTTATGAAGTCAAGCAAGGCTGACGTTGGATTTGTGGTTGATCCCGATGTTGACCGACTTGCAATTGTGATGGAAAATGGCGAGATGTTTGTTGAAGAGTATACTCTTGTGGCAGTCGCTGATTATATACTTTCTCATACTCCCGGCTCTACTGTGTCAAATCTTAGTAGTTCTCGTGCTCTCCGTGACGTGACGCACAAGCACGGATGTGAATACTATGCTGCTGCAGTTGGAGAGGTCAATGTCGTTGCTAAGATGAAGGAGACCGGAGCCGTGATCGGAGGTGAAGGTAATGGCGGAGTGATATACCCTGAGTTGCACTATGGCCGTGATGCTCTCGTTGGAGTTGCAGTATTCCTCACCCTCCTTGCAAAGTCTGGAAAGACAGTCAGCGAATTGAAAAAGACTTATCCCCCCTATCAGATAGCAAAGAATAAGATTCAACTTACTCCCGACATTGATGTTGATGCTATCCTCCTTGCTGTAAAGGATAAGTTTGCTGGCTGCGACATCACCGATATTGACGGTGTTAAGATTGATTTTCCTGAATCATGGGTGCATCTGCGTAAGTCAAATACAGAACCCATAATCCGAATATATAGCGAAGCGGAAACAATGGAGAAAGCTGAGAAACTTGCCGAAGAAATAAAATCCGTTATAGCCTCTCTCTGAACTTCCAATTCCCATTTATGCATTACGTATCATGAATTATTAATGACATGTTAAAAAAATTCTTTCTCAATCTTCTCTCTTCTTTTGTTGGTGCATGGTTGGCAATGGGGCTATTTTGTCTCGTGGCTGTTTTCGTGGTGATAGGCGTTGTGGCTCGATTGAGTGGCGACGACGAGGGCAAATCAACAAAAGTATCTTCCGACGCTGTGATGGTTCTTGATCTGACTGGTTCCATTGTTGAGACTGCTGAACCGGGGCAGTTCGATTTTATGTCGCTCGCTATGGGCAGCGGTAGCGATAAACCTACTGCTCTTAATATCTTGATAGATGGTATTCGTGAGGGTAAGGACTCAAAAGATATCAAGGCTATGTATATCAAATGTGGTCACCCATCGGCTTCGCCTGCAACATTGAATGCTATTCGCCTCGCTATTGCTGATTTTAAGAAAAGCGGGAAAAAAGTATATGCTTATGCCGACATGATGACCATGGGTGATTATTTTGTGGCGTCACAAGCCGACAGCTTGTTTCTAAATCCCGGTGGGGCCATTGAGATTTCGGGTCTTGGAGGAACTACTCTTTTCTATAAGGATTTTCTTGATGAAATTGGTGTCAATATGACTCTTGTGAAAGTAGGCACTTTCAAGTCCGCTGCCGAACCTTATATCTCTAATCAGATGAGTGCTCCCGCTAAGGCTCAGCTGGATACTCTGTATTCAAATTTATGGGGATATATTGGGTCTGCTGTCGCAGCCGGAAGAAAATCACTCAATGACAATTCTTTGAATAATGCCGCTAATGAATTCATCACTTTCCAGACTCCTGCTGAAGTCCTTAAGAAAGGTTTTGTTGATCGGCTGGTCTATGAACGTCAGATGGATGATATCGTTGGCAAAATTGTAGGTAAAGATGGTGAGGATGTAAGGTATTATTCTCCTGAGGCGCTTGCCGAGAATTCAAATTGGGGAAAGGAATATGGTAATAAGAATAAAGTAGCTGTTCTTTATGCCACAGGTGAGATTGCAGAATATTCCAAATCAGGTATAGATTGCTATCGTCTCGTTCCTCAGATAACCGAACTTGCCGACGATGATAACGTTAAGGCTCTTGTGCTTAGGGTTAATTCCCCCGGTGGTTCCGTGTTTGGTAGCGAGCAGATTGGTGAGGCCCTTGACTATTTCAAATCCAAAGGTAAGCCTTTCATTGTCTCTATGGGTGATTATGCTGCTTCTGGAGGTTATTGGATTTCATGTACTGCCGATAAGATTTTTGCTGATCCAATGACTATTACCGGTTCTATTGGTATCTTCGGACTGTTCCCGTCTGCCGAAGGCCTTGTCAAGAAACTTGGAATTACTCCTCAGACAGTGAGCACTAATCCCGGAAAGGAGATATCTCTTTTCTATAATCCTACGCAGGAACAGCTTGAAGTACTTCAAAATTACATCAACGAAGGTTATTCGCGTTTTGTTAAAAGAGTTGCAAAAGGGAGGAAAATGAAGGAATCGAGAGTCCGTCAGATTGCCGAGGGTCGTGTTTATGATGCTGGCCAGGCTCTTGAATTAAAACTTGTAGATAAACTTGGTTCGCTTGACGATGCTATTGCTTTTGCTGCCGCTGAGGCCGGTCTTAAGGATGATAAGTATGGTGTCGCTGTTTATCCAAAGTTTAAGCCCGATGTATGGGATATTCTCGCTTCGCAAGGTTTTGATCAGCTGAATCAGCAGATTGCTAAGGTTGCAGAGGAAAATCCTGAATCTATCCTCGTTCGCGAGGCTGCTCGTATTCTTAGAAGAACGCCATGGCAGGCGAGGATGATTCCTCTTGCTCTGCATTTTAATTAATATCTTTTTTTATATGACATCCCTATGACGAAACTTGATAGAGTTTTAAAGTATGTGTTGACCCCGCTGTCATGGCTTTATGGCTTTGGCGTCTACATACGTAATAAGCTGTTCGACTGGGGTGTCTTGAAAGAAGTGTCATTCGATGTTCCGGTTGTTGGTGTCGGCAATATCACTGTTGGAGGAACTGGTAAGACTCCTCATGTAGAGTATATTCTTGAGTGTCTGAGATATAGAAGGAATATTGCGGTTTTAAGCAGAGGTTATAAGCGTAAGACCAGAGGTTTCATTATTGCTTCTGCAAAGAGCACTCCCGACAGTATTGGAGATGAACCTCTCCAAATATATGAGAAATTTGGAGGAACTGTTAAGGTGGCTGTGTGTGAAAGCCGTGTGAAAGGAGTCCGGGAACTCATTAAGAAATTCCCAAAAATCGATCTGATTGTTCTTGACGACTCTTTTCAACATAGATATATCAAACCCAAGGTCAATATCATGCTAATGGATTATTCTCATCCTGTGTATGCCGATAATATTCTTCCTTTGGGGCGAATGAGAGAGAGCATTCATGCTATTGATCGCGCAGATATGGTCATCACTACCAAATGTCCTTCTGATGTTTCAGCTCTCGACATGAGGATCGTTTCCAAGCATCTGAATCTTATGCCATATCAAAAGTTGTATTTTTCTTCTTTTGATTATGGCGGTCTGATTCCAGTCTTTCAAGATGAGTGTCCTGAACGTGTGCTGATCAATGAGCTTGGTGTTGACGACACTGTGCTTCTTCTGACAGGAGTTGCTAATCCACGTCCCTTTGTAAATCATTTCAGGCAGTATCCATTCAAGAAAAGGGTGCTACATTTCCCTGATCATCATGACTTCAAAAAGTCTGACTTAAATGAGATTCTGGCTAAATTCAATTCTGCCTCAGGTAAGCGTAAGTATATTATTACAACCGAGAAAGATGCCGTAAGAATAAGCCATAATCCATATTTCCCGATTGATCTCAAACCCTATATCTTCTATATCCCTATAGGTGTCAGGATGTTGGAGACTAACTTTGGCTATGACTTTGTCCCGGATCTCCTTCAGGCCATTAATAAATAACTCAATACCCGAAAAATCTCAATTATCAATTATTATGACTATGCTGCAAAAAATAAAGGAAACTTCCGCTTTCATTCGCCGGCAAGTGGGCGAAATGCCTAAGATTGCCGTAATTCTCGGCTCAGGTCTTGGTAATCTTGCCGACCAAATGGAAATTAAAGCTGAGATAGACTATCACGATATCCCTAATTTCCCTGTCTCAACGGTGGAAGGGCATGCCGGTAAACTTCTTTTCGGTATGCTTGGCGAAAAGTATGTGATGGCTATGAAGGGTCGTTTCCATTTCTATGAAGGATACGACATGAAGCAAGTCACTTTCCCTGTGCGTGTTATGAAGGAACTTGGCGTCAAGACTCTATTCGTCAGCAATGCTGCAGGTGGAATGAACAAGGAGTTCAGGGTTGGTGATGTAATGGTGATAACCGATCATATAAATCTCTTTCCGGAAAATCCTCTCCGTGGCAAGAATTATGATGAACTTGGCACCCGATTCCCCGCAATGACAGAGGCTTATAAAAAATCACTCGTAGATTTGGCTGACCGTATTGCAGATGAAAACGGAATGCGTCTGATGCATGGGGTTTATGTCGGCACGCAGGGTCCAACTTTTGAGACCCCTGCCGAATATGAATATTTTCGCATAATTGGTGGGGATGCCGTCGGAATGTCAACTGTTCCTGAAGTTATTGTGGCTAACCATGCAGGCATGGACGTTTTTGGCCTTTCTGTAATAACCGACCTCGGTGGAAAGGATGTCGATTATGTCCCTACTCACGAGGAAGTGCAGCAAGCTGCTGAAACAGCATCTCCCGTGATGGTGAAGCTGATTACCCAAATGCTCAGAAGGTTATAATTATTCTTTGTTAATTGGTCAATAATCGTTAATCTTTGATAATTATGTCAGAAATTTCTGATTTAGGCGAATTCGGACTTATCGACCGTGTCACTAAGCAATTCCCTCTCCGCAACGAGTCATCTGTTTATGGCGTGGGAGATGACGCTGCTATCCTCAATTTCAAGGATAATGATGTGCTCGTCACCACCGACCTGTTGCTTGAAGGTATTCATTTCGATTTGAGATATGTTCCTCTAAAGCATCTTGGTTACAAGTCGGCTATTGTAAATTTCAGCGATATCTACGCTATGGGGGGGACACCTCGTCAAATTACTGTGTCACTTGGAATTTCAAGCCGTTTTACTGTTGAGCACATCGACACTCTTTATGAAGGTATCCGAACTGCTTGTGATATGTATGGGGTTGACCTCGTCGGTGGTGACACTTCCGCTTCTGTGACGGGGCTGGTAATCAGCATCACATGTATCGGTGATTGCGAGAAAGGTAAGGAATTCAAGCGCGACGGGGCAAAACCTACCGATCTCATCTGTGTCTCAGGAGACCTTGGGGCAGCATTCATGGGCCTTCAGCTCCTCGAACGAGAGAATCGTGTAAGTGCTTCTGCCGGAAAAGATTTCCAACCGGATTTCTCTGGAAAGGAATATATTCTTGAACGTCAGCTAAAGCCTGAAGCGCGTCGCGATATTATCCAAGCCCTTCATAACGAAGGGATAGTGCCCACTTCGATGATGGATGTTAGTGACGGTCTTTCTTCAGAATTGCTTCATATTTGCAAGAAATCCAACACCGGTTGCCGTGTATATGAGGATAAGATACCCATCGATTATCAGACTGCGCTGATGGCTGAGGAACTAAATATGAATCTGGTTACAGCTGCTATGAATGGTGGGGAGGACTATGAACTTCTTTTTACAGTTCCGTTAACCGAACATGATCGTATTGAAAATATCAAGGGTGTCAAAATGATTGGTTACATTACGGCTCCTGAACTCGGTTGCGCTATGATCACTCGCGATGGTCAGGAATTTCCTCTCAAGGCACAGGGCTGGAATGCCTTCACACCTTCATCCAATTCTTGACGGAAAGCTCCGTCGGACCTCTCAAATCTTATGACACGGGGTCTTAATTATAGCGGAGTGTCGAAAATAATTCTTAAACACCAGACATTTTCATGCGGTTTCAGCTGATATACGTAAGTTATGTCTCGTTGAGGCTTATTATGATATAGAATAAATATTCAATTTTGATTGTCGATTCTCAATTATAAACAAGAATTTATATTATTTAACACTAATTTTGTGCCACTTACAAATCTAAAGTGTTAAATTTGCAGTTGGTTTCACGCATGTGTGAGACCAACTGACATTTTTTTAGAAAATATCTTATGGAACAGACTGTAAATATCCGAGAACTAAATGATTTGATTGCATCTAAAAGCAATTTCCTAAGCATGATCCGCAATGGTATGGATCAGCGTATCGTAGGTCAGAAACATCTTGTTGATTCTCTTTTGATAGCTCTTCTATGCAATGGTCATATACTGCTTGAAGGTGTGCCCGGACTTGCAAAAACCCTTGCTATCAAGACACTCGCCGACCTTATCGATGCTAAGTACTCCCGTATCCAGTTCACTCCCGACCTTCTTCCTGCCGATGTGATCGGTACTCTTATTTATAGCGTGAAAAAAGAAACCTTCGAAGTTAAGAAAGGTCCTATCTTTGCTAACTTTGTTCTTGCTGATGAGATTAACCGTGCTCCGGCTAAGGTGCAGAGTGCTCTGCTTGAAGCTATGCAGGAACGTCAGGTCACAATCGGCGAAACCACATTCCCGCTCGACCGACCTTTCCTCGTCATGGCTACTCAGAACCCGATAGAGCAGGAAGGAACCTATCCGCTTCCTGAGGCACAGACCGACCGTTTCCTTTTGAAGGTTGTAATTGGATATCCTAATAAGTCTGAGGAAAAGTTAATTATTCGCCAGAATATCCGTGGTGCCCTTGATGCAGTTCGCGCAATTGTATCTACACAGGATGTACTCGAGATTCAGAAACTCGTGCGTCAGATCTATATAGACGAGAAGATTGAAAACTATATAGTGGATATCGTCTTTGCAACACGAAACCCGGAGGCAGCAGGACTTAAAGATCTTGAAGGTATCATTGCCTATGGTGCATCTCCACGTGCTTCTATATCACTTGCTCTTGCTTCGCGTGCATACGCTTTTCTACAAGGAAGAGGTTATGTGATTCCTGAAGATGTTCGTGCTGTTTGCCATGATGTGATGCGTCATCGTATTGGTCTCACTTATGAAGCTGAGGCTAATAATATATCTGCCGACGAAATCATTTCAAGCATTCTCGATAAAGTTCAGGTCCCCTAATCCAGGTTGGATTTCAAGGAGAAGTCGGTGCAAATCGGTTGTCCTAAAACCCGGAGTATGTTGGAACAATCTTGATTATTCACATACTCCCGGGCAATTGCCTTGGCTAAGACAACGTAAGCAAATTGCCTCGGAGTAATGTCTTATGATTTCAACCAATTTCTCTGGTTATAATACTTAATTAATAATTTTAATTCATAATTATATTAAGTGGATGCAAAGGAACTTTTAAAGAAAGTAAGAAAAATTGAAATAAAATCCCGTGGACTCTCCAACAATATTTTTGCCGGTGAGTATCACACTGCATTTAAAGGCAGAGGTATGATGTTTTCTGAAGTAAGGGAATATCAGCCCGGCGATGATGTGCGCGACATTGATTGGAACGTTACTGCTCGGCATAATAAACCTTATGTTAAGGTTTACGAGGAAGAACGTGAGCTTACTGTGATGTTGCTTGTAGATGTCAGTGGAAGTCGTGATTTCGGTGCCGTTGGCCAGGTGAAACGTGAATTTATAGCTGAAGTTGCAGCCACCTTAGCCTTTTCTTCAATTCAAAATAATGACAAAGTAGGCGTAATATTCTTCAGTGACAAGGTTGAGAAGTTTATTCCGCCTCAGAAGGGTAGAAAGCACATTCTCTTCATTATTCGTGAAATCATTGATTTCCAACCGGAACATCGTGGCACCGACCTCAATGCCCCGCTTGTGTTTATGACCAACGCTCTTAAAAAACGTTGCTCTGCATTTATTTTAAGCGATTTTATAGACCACCACGATTATTTCAAGTCGCTCTCAATTGCAAATCATAAACATGATGTTGCGGCTATCCAGGTCTATGATAAGAGAGATGCTAAAATGCCTGACGTAGGTCTCGTTCGTCTAAAGGATCTTGAGACTGGAAGCGATATTTGGCTTGATACTTCGTCAAAAAAGGTCAGGAATGCCTTTGATAAAGCTTGGTATGAACGTCAGCAGCTATTTTCATCAACAACTGCCAGATGTGGAGTCGACTCTGTATCTGTAAGCACTGATGAAGACTATGTGAAAGCATTGATCGCTCTTTTCCGACGCCGGGGTTGACAATCTGAAGTGTGATTTTCCCCATGGTATAATCCTTAACTAAAACTGATAACCTTTAAGTTGAGCCTGCGAAACTTAAATTATTTATATGATTAAGTCATTAAGAAAATATTTAGCATTTTTGTTGCTGACCATTATGACAAGCCTACCCTCGGCGGCACAGGTGAAGCTCACGGCTTCGCTTGATTCGGCTTCTATCATGATGGGTCGCGTGGATACTCTGCGCCTTATTGTGGAACGTGATGTTGATCGGCAAGGTGTATTCCCTCTCTTCAATAAGATTGGACCTGCAGGTTTTGTGACCTTGTTCAATGATACGATCGAAATTGGTGTGCCACGGATTGATACCGTTAAGGTAGAGGGTAAGAGGATAACAGAACGTCTTGTTGCACCTGTACAGGTGTTTGATTCCGGATTCTACAAGCTTCCTCCATTCATCTATCTCACTGCCGACGACTCCATCCCGTCGAATCAGGTGGAGCTGACTGTAATTCCTGTCAAGGTAGGGGAGAACGATACAATCTCTGACTATAATGATATAGTCGATCCTTCCGACAAATCTTTTTGGGACTGGATGCCGGATTGGCTGTATGAGCTTTGGTGGCTATGGATTTTTATGATTCTTGTAGTGGCGGCAGTTATTTATTTCGGAAAGAAATATCGTAAGACAGGTAAGTTTATTTCTCTTCCTGAGAAACCTCAGCCAAAACCCTGGACTGTTGCTCTTGATCGGCTTGAGAAACTTAAGGCAAAGAATCTTTGGGAAAACGGATTGGAAAAGGAATATTTTACAGAACTCACTGATATCCTACGTGATTATCTTAATGCAAGGTTCGGTATCAATGCTATGGAGATGACTTCCCGGCAGATTATGCAGACTCTTGCTGATCAGGCTGATGTCAAGGAGAAGCGTGGATATGTTCGTAAGATTCTTGATGTAGCTGATTTTGTAAAATTTGCTAAAGTGCGTCCTTTGCCTGCCGACAACGTTGAGGCTTTCGAAAATGCAGTAAATTTCGTAAAGGAAACTGTTGAGGAGGAGCCTCAGCAAGATCCTGGTTCCTCATCTGATAGTCATGGTGTTGGGATAAAATCTGGTGCATCCGCAAAAAATGATGTGTCAGAGAAAGGAGGTGAGAAATGAAATTTCTTCATCCGGGATTCCTCTGGCTGCTATTGATCATTCTGCCGCTTGTTGTATGGTATATCTTGAAGCAGCATAATGCAAATCCTTCAATCGGAATCTCTACTCTTCGGCCATTTTTGAAGTTTAGTAATTCATGGAAGGTGTGGGTGATTCATCTATGTTTCGCTCTTCGTATGCTTTGTATCGCTTTCATTATAATTGCGCTTGCTCGTCCGCAGACACATGACAGTCTGAAGAATTCAAGAATTCTTGGAACAGATATCGTTATTGCTATGGACATATCTGGGTCTATGTCTGCCACAGACTTCAAGCCAAATCGCTTTGTGGCAGCTAAGGATGTTGCGACTTCTTTTGTCAATTCACGTCCAAACGATAATATGGGGTTGGTGGTATTTGCTGGTGAGTCTCTATCACTGATGCCTCTTACCAATGATAGGGCTGCTCTCGTAAATGCTATCGCCAATGTAGATATGGGCGACTTGAATGATGGTACTGCTATAGGCGATGGGCTTTCAAGTGCTATCAATAGAATTGCACAGGGCAAAGCTAAATCCAAGAGCATTATCTTGCTTACCGACGGTAGCAATAATGCTGGAGATGTCCCACCGGTCACTGCTGCCCAGATTGCTAAACAAAAGGGGATCAAGATCTATACTATTGGTGTTGGCACAAATGGTAAGATGCAGATTGCTGATCCTTATGGATTTTCGTCAACAACTCTGGAGACTAAGATTGACGAACCCTTGCTTAAGAACATGGCCAAGCTTACCGGCGGAAAATATTTCCGGGCAAAAGATGAACGTATGTTGAAGCAGGTGTTTGAAGAAATTGACTCACTTGAAAAGTCAAGTATTGATGTCAATTCTGTGACTCTTACTCAAGAAGAGTTCATGCCTTGGCTTTGGCTCGCTTTTGCTGCCCTTGCTATTTCTTTGTTATTACGTTACACAGTTATTAGAAGAATCCCGTAATGTTTACCTTTGCATATCCTTCTTTACTTGCGCTTCTGATTGCAGTGCCTTTTTTGGTTCTGCTGTATTTTCTTGCCCGTTATGCAAGAAAAAAGAAGCTGACAAGGTTTGGTCGTCTTGATTCTATTCGCGACCTTATGCCCGAGGTTTCTAAATATAAACCCCCATTGAAATTAACATTGGAAGTTGGTGCTCTTGCTTTTCTTATTATTGCTCTTTGCCGTCCTTGGGGTGGAGTGCATTCAACAAAATCGGAGAAGCAGGGTATTGAGGTTGTTATCGCTGTAGACGTCTCTAATTCAATGTTAGCATCTTCTACTGCCGAAAACTCCGGAACTTCAAGGATGCGTGCAGCTAAGTTGGTTCTTGAGAAACTTATTAATCGCCTCGATGATGACCGGGTTGGCCTAATTGTATATGCGAATGATGCATATACTCTTATTCCGGTCACAAGCGACTATGTTTCGGCTAAGATGTTCCTCAACTCCATTGATCCAACCCAGTATGATAATCAAGGTACCAACATTGGTGCAGCGATCGACAGGGCTATCGGCTCTTTTAGTGCTGATGAAAATATAGGTAAATCTATTGTTTTGATCACCGATGCCGAGGATCTTGAGGATGTGGATGGTGCGGTTGAAGCTGCGCGCAAGGCTAAGAAGAATCATATTCAACTAAATGTGGTGGGTGTGGGCTCTCCGTCTCCTGTTCAGATTCCAACTCCATCCGGACCTATGATTAATCCGGAAACCGGTATGCCGGTTGAGACAGCACTCGATGAGAATCTGGCCGCTAAGATTGCTGGTGCTGGTGATGGCATTTATGTGAATGCTTCAAATCCTGACGCTCTCAATGAACTTGAGAAACAGATGGATACAGTTAAAAAATCTGCACTCGAAACAAATGCCTATGCTATTCATGATGAACTTTTTTCAATTTTCGCATGGATTGCTTTGGCTCTTCTTTGTGTAGATGTGTTTATCCTCGACAGAAAAATCAGCTGGCTCGATCGTATCACTTTCTTCAAGAAAGAAATTAAATAACCGATTATACTCTAAAACGGTTAAACGATTAAACAATATAATATGAATTACCAAATTAAAAATATATTTCTCCCCCTTGTTGTAGTGGCTATGTCGTTGTTGTTAGCTTTCGATGCTTCTGCCACTACCAACCGCAAGGAGCGCAAGATGGTGACTCAGGGAAATGAACTCTTTAAGAAAGGCCATTTCCTTGAAGCGGGAGAGAAATATCAGCAAGCTTTGAAAATTGAACCGGAATCAAAGGAAGCTCTCTATAATCTTGGTCTGACTTATATCCGCCGTGCCGGTAACGCTCAGTCTGATTCTCTGAAGCAGCAGTTGGTAAAGGCTGGTTCAGATGCCATGCAGAATGTTGCTCGTTCAGTAAAGGAGAAACCTTCTCTTGCGGCAGATGCAATGTTTAATCTTGGCAACATTGCTTTCAATTCTGAAGATTATGCCCAGGCGGTAAATATGTACAAGAACTCTCTTCGTATTCGTCCTGAGGATGAAAAGACCCGTCGGAATCTTCGTATCGCTCAAAAGAAACTTCAGCAAAATCAAGACGATCAGAACAAAGATCAGAATCAAGACCAAAATAAGGATCAAGATAATCAAGACCAAGACAAGGATCAAAATCAGGACCGGAATCAAGATCAAAACCAAGATCAGAATCAGGATCAGAACCAACAACAAGATCAGCAGCAACAGCAACCTGAAATAAACCCTCAGGCTGCCGAGCAGATTCTTCAGGCGATGGAAAACAAGGAAAACCAGACCCGTGCACGAGTAAATAAATCAAATAATGGCGATAAAGCCACTGCCCGAGGTCGCAACAATAAACGCTGGTAATTCCAAGACCGAATCCTGAAGACTGAAACCTGAAGACTTAAGACTTAAAAATATGCCCAAACTTAGACAATTCATATCCTTGCTTCTACTGTTGACAGCCATCCTGGCTGCCTCGGCTGCCCAAAAGTTCCAGATAAGTGTCTCTACTCAGACTGGTTCCAATGATATTGAGGTAGGAGAGCAGTTCTATGTATATCTTAAACTTGACAATGTAGACTCAGAACCAAAGGCTCCGGAGGTTCCGGGTGCAATTGTGAAATATTTCACTCTCAGTAGCCAGTCTTCTTCCATGATGACTGTAAACGGAAATGTGACACGAACTGAGTCTCGTACTTACGTCGCTACTTGCTCTGCTTCTAAAGAGGGGACTTTTTCAGTTGGCCCTCTTACCGTAGGAGGGGTGAAAAGCAATTCTGCATCATATAAGATTGTCAAGGCTGGATCCGGCAGCCTATCTAAGATGCAGCAGAGGCAGCAACGGCAACCTCAGACCTCACATTCTCAGGCTTATGACCCTGACGATGCCGACGACAATTCCCCTAAGTTCATCGGTAAAGGTAATGAAAAGCTGTTCCTTAAAGCTTCTGTTTCAAAATCTTCTGCCTACGAACAAGAGGCATTGGTGTATACTGTGAAACTGTATTCTTCTTATGCTCCTATTAAGTTTATTGGTGCTACTGAAGCTCCTAAGTTTGATGGGTTTGTGGTTGAAGAGTCTGATGAGACTTCCAAGTCTTTGATGTATGAGAATTATAATGGTCAGGAATATGCAACTGCGGTGATTGCTCGTTATATCATCTTCCCGCAGATGACCGGCAAACTGACAATTAAGGGAAATACATACACCGTAAGCACTGATGAGCAGGAGTATTATGACGACCCTTATTTCCGTATGCTTACCGTGAGACGTCCAATTCAATTGAACGTTACTCCAAATGATCTTGTGATTGATGTTAAGGCTCTCCCTTCACCTCAACCCGCGGACTTTTCCGGGGGTGTGGGACAGTTCTCAATATCTTCCTCGCTTCCATCATCTTCTTTAAAGACTAACCAGCCGGCTTCGATAGTCTATGAAGTTACGGGTAGTGGTAATCTTAAGTATATTAAACTTCCCGACCTGAATAATCTTTATCCAAAACAGTTGGAGGTGTTTACACCTACCACTGAGGTTAATGCTGTTCCTAAGGGCTCGACCGTTACCGGTAGCGTTAAGTTTGATTATTCTTTCACTCCTCTTGAGATGGGACAGTATGTTATCCCTGAGGTAAGTCTTGTTTATTTCGACCCTACAACCGGAAAATATGAAAAGTCGGTGGCTAAAGGCTATTCAGTGGAGGTTGATAAGGGAACACTTTCAGAGAAATCCCAGACAAAAAACCGTTTGAAGTTTGATGGTTCTCTCATGCCGGTTGGTTCGGTGCGCAAGGAATTCGTCTCGTCTGTCTATAGGCCTCTGTTCTGGCTATGGTATATTCTGCCTGCTATTATTCTTGCGGTTGTGGTGTTTATATACAGACGTCAGTTGAAGAGCGCTGCTGATATTGTGGGCACACGTATGCGTAAGGCAGGTAAGGTTGCTGCCAAGCGTCTAAAGAAAGCGGCGGCTTGCATGAAAGCCAACGAGCGTGAGAAATTCTACGATGAGATGCTCATTGCTCTTTGGGGATACGTTGGCGCAAAATTGAACATTCCAACCTCAGAACTCAATCGCCAGAATGTGGCAGAGAAACTTATTGCTGCCGGTGCTTCTGAAGAGGTGGTCAATCAGTTTGTGGCGGTTCTCGATGACTGCGAGTTTGCTAAGTATGCTCCTGGATCTGGCGAAGACGAGCTCAAGACTGTCTACCGGCGCGGAGCCGACATAATCAATTCCCTCGAATCCTCCAAACTAATATAAGATTATGACAAATTTCAATCGATATCTGGTTATTTTGTGTCTGGCTGTAGTTTCTTTTGCAGTTTCCGCCGCCGATTCAGCCAAGTCTATGTCTGTTGCCAATTCGCTTTATGAAAGTGGAAAATATGCAGAGGCGGCTGAAGCATATCTCGCACTTGCTAAAGTGGACGGCACTTCTGCCGGGCTTTATTGTAATCTTGCAAATTCCTATGCCCAGATCGGAAATTATGGCGCGGCTATTCTCTATTATTCCAGGGCTAATCGTCTCGATCCATCAAACAAGCAGATTAAGAACAATCTCCAGTATTTCTCATCTAAAGTGGAGGATTCAAATCGTGCGGAACTTCGTGGAAAGAAAATTAGTGTATCTCCTGATACAGAAACATTCTTCGGTACCGCTTATCGTATTATAGCCAAAGATGTAAAATCAAATTTTTGGGCTACTCTTTCAGTTGCTTGTTTCATTATATTTCTCGGTGGAGTGGCAGTATATCTATTCTGTAGCAGTGTCCCTCTCCGCAAGACCGGTTTTTTCGGAGGTATAGCCCTTTTCTTCTGTTCTATAATATTTCTTGTCTTTGCTTTCATGAGTGCCAATTATTTCGATTCTCATGATCAGGCTGTTTTGATGACTTATAAAACAGAGCTGCTTATTGAACCATCTTCCGATGCAAAACCGGCATCAAATCAACTGTGCCAAGGCACTCGTTTTGAAATTGTTGCTGAAGAAACCAATGTGGAAGGCAAACCCACCTGGTATAAAGTACGTCTTAACTCCGACATAGAGGGCTGGCTCCGAGCTTCCGACCTCGAAATAATTTGACCTCTGAAAACGGAAGAAAGAAAGCGGAAAACCAAATACCAAAACTTCACCCATTAATAATCAATTGATTTATTGATGCTTGTTGTTTTTTATGTTATACAACACATTTTTTTAGTATAGAAAAATTATGCTATCTCAAAAATATTGTGTAAATTTGAATCTCAATTAGGAATTCTTACAACCTCAAATACTAATAGTATGAGCAAAACCATCACATTCAACGAACTCCGCAGACTTAAAGACAGTCTGCCCGACGGAGCTACTCGCCGCATTGCCGACGAACTTAATCTCACTGTACAGACCGTCCGCAACTATTTCGGCGGTGTTAACTATGAGTTCGGTAAGAACATCGGTATGCATATCGAGCCGGGTCCCGACGGGGGAATCGTGGTGCTTGACGACACTACAATTTATGATATGGCCGTCAAGATCCTCGAAGAGGAAAACAATAAGAAAGCCTGAGTTGGCTTGAATTGTTTCCGAATTTTATCTTTCCTGTATTTGTGATAGGTAATTTGTGGATACAAGGGTGGTGTCATTCCGTTACGGCATGATTCCACCCTTTGATATGTCTCATTCCTGGAGGGAAGTGCAAAGGATCCTCACACTGGTGCACCTTTTGGATAAGAGCTTTGAGAACTGATAATTATGTCGGACCCGGTGGTCTCTCAAATCTTATGAGACGATGTCTGATATTATAAAGCCTCTTAGTGGAGTCTTATGCTTGAATTTAATTCAAAATTCTTAATCAGAGGTCTATTAAAATTCTAAATTATGTTAGAAATCGAATCCAAACTTGGTTTTGACTCTATTCGTGCTGAAGTTGCTGCCTTATGCTCATCACGTATGGGTAAGGACGCAGTGGCAGAAATGTCCTTTTCTTCTGATTTCAACACTATTGTTTGTCTTCTCAGACAAACCGATGAGATGCTGTCTCTAATCCGTAGCGGATCAGACATACCGGGTTCAACGGTTTATGATATTATTCCATATCTGAATGAAATCAAAGCGCATGGTTCTTTTATGGTTGCCGAAAGACTTCGCGATCTTGGTAAAATGCTTGCATCTATTTCAGAGGTGAGGACATTCTTTTCAAAGTCTGATGAAGATGGTACTTCTCCTCTTTTTCCGGAACTGAAGAGAAAATTTGAAGATCTTGTTTCATTTCCTGCTATTGAGCGTGAAATTGACCGATGCATAAATCGTTTTGGTGAAGTTAAAGATAATGCTTCGCCAGAGTTGTCGGAAATACGTCGAAATATTGCATCAGCTAATGGATCTATTGCAAGGGCGATGCGTAAGGTGCTCGATCGAATATCTGCTGAAGGAATAGTTGATAAAGATACTGCACCATCTGTGCGAGACGGCAGGATGGTGCTTCCGGTGTCGGCTGCCATGAAACGTCGTGTGAATGGTATAGTCCATGACGAGTCTGCAACTGGCAAGACTGTTTTTATAGAACCTGCCGAAGTCGTTGAAGCTGGAAATCATCTTCGGGAACTTCAGATGCAGGAGCGGCGCGAGATTGTGAGAATTCTTATTTCTATCGCCGACATTATACGCCCGGATATAGATTTGATTGAGGCGGGTTGTCTATCTATTGGATATCTTGACTTCATTAAAGCTAAGGCCCGGTTTGCAAATATCGTAGGAGCTTCTCTACCTAATATTGAAAGGAAACCGGAAATTGATTGGTTTAATGCTTTCCATCCCGTTCTTTTCCTCACTCTTAGACAGCAGGGGAGGAGTGTGGTGCCTCTAAACCTTCACCTTGATGATCGCCATAGATTCTTGATTATTTCCGGACCTAATGCTGGCGGTAAGTCTGTGGCGCTTAAAACCGTCGGAATTGTGCAATATATGATGCAATGCGGTATGCTTCCGACTCTATACGATAATTCGCACATGGGAATTTTCGAAAAGATACTTGTGGATATTGGTGATGAACAGTCAATGGAAAATGATCTTTCCACTTATTCTTCCCATCTTCGCAATATGAAGACATTCCTTCGTCTCGCCGGACCATCAACACTTGTTCTTGCCGATGAGATGGGATCCGGCACAGAACCTCAGATTGGTGGTGCTTTGGCACAGTCCATACTATTCCGGCTTGGTGAGGCTGGTTGCTTTGGTGTTGTGACTACTCACTATCAGAATCTTAAGTCTTTTGCTGAAGATACATCCGGATTCATCAATGGTGCGATGCTATATGATCGTCAGCATCTTCGCCCTACTTTCCAACTGTCGGTGGGCAATCCCGGTAGCTCTTTTGCAATCGAGATTGCAAGAAACATTGGCTTACCAACTGATGTGATTGAGATGGCTAAGGAAATTGTCGGTTCTGACTATGTAAATTCCGATAAATATCTTCTCGATATAGCACGTGATCGTAAGTATTGGAGTAATAAACGTCAAAGCATCAAGGAAAAGGAGCAACATCTCGACAAATTGCTTGAAAAATACGAAGATACCGCTTCTGATTTGAAGCAGAAACGTGCCGACATTATAAATGATGCTCGTGAAGAGGCAAAGGAAATCTTGAAATCTGCCAATGCACGTCTGGAGAAGGCTATTCGTGACATCAAGAATGCTGAGGCAGAGAAGGAACGTACTAAGCAAATTCGCCGGGAACTTGAAGACTACAAGGAAAGTCTAAATCATGTTGTTGAAGACAGTTCTGTGCCTGATGCTCTCAAACCTTTGAAGCACAAAAGCCGCAAATCAAAAGAAGAGGCTGGAAAGAAGAAAGAGGAAAAGACTCCGGTTGTTCAACTCTCTGCCGGTGATTGGGTAAAGATGGATGGTAGTGGATCTTCCGGTCAGATTATTAGTATTCAAGGGAAAAAGGCTGAAGTGGCTTTCGGTGCCTTGCGTACTATGATTGATTTATCACGCCTTATATCTGTGCAAAGACCTAAGCAGACTGCAGCCTCACAGTCCCTTTCCATTTCAAGCCAGACCTCTGAAGACAGTCGGCGTCGGCAACTCAACTTTAAAAATGAGATAGATGTCCGTGGAATGAGGGCTGATGAAGCTATACAGGCTGTAACTTATTTCCTTGACGATGCCGTACAATTCTCGGCTAATCGGGTACGAATTCTCCACGGCACCGGACATGGTATTCTGAAGACACTCATACGTGAGCAGCTTCGCATCAATCCCAACGTACAGTCTTTCTCCGATGAAGATGTACGTTTTGGCGGTGCAGGTATAACTATTGTCAATCTCAACTAAATGCATTTACGCGCCTTTTGTGCATGCACAGTGCAGTATAAGAGTTACCATTCTGCACTACTTTCATGGTCAATATAGGTGGGGCGCGATCTCCGAGCGCGGCAATCGAACCCAATCCACTTTGTAAGTATATGTTCTTGGTGTATACTTTGAAATCTTATGTAAAAGAATATGATTAAGAAAATAATATTAAGCTTCATAATGCAAGCTTTATTATGCGCCTTTCCATCCTTTGCCCAGAAACCTTGGCAAAACGGCCACCTTATAGTTTCTGAAAACAACCGCTACCTGATGCATGAGAATGGAAGTCCATTTTTCTGGCTCGGAGATACCGGCTGGCTCATGCCCGAACGTCTAAATCGCGACGAAGTGGATTTTTATCTTGCCAACTGCAAAGATGCCGGATTCAATATCGTCCAGGTCCAGACAATAAATGATGTACCTGCTATAAATGTATATGGTCAATATTCAATGACCGATGATTTTGATTTCGATAGTATTGATAATCCTGCTGTCTACGGCTACTGGGATCACATGGACCATATCGTAAAGACAGCTGAAAAGAATGGTATCTATATAGGCATGGTCTGCATTTGGGGTGGTCTTGTGAAGTCTGGAAAGATGAATGTCGAGCAGGCAGAGAGGTATGGCAAATTCCTTGCACAACGTTATAAGGATTACCCAAATATAGTCTGGATTATCGGGGGAGACATTCGTGGCGATGTAAAGAGAGAGGTTTGGGACACCCTTGCAAACACAATTCGCGCTATCGACAAAAATCATCTCATCACTTTCCATCCTTTCGGAAGAACCACTTCAGCCAATTGGTTTAATGATACGGACTGGCTCGATTTCAACATGTTCCAAAGCGGTCACCGTCGCTACGGTCAGCAAAAAGGCGATGGAGATTTTACGCTCCCTCAGCACAACGAGGAAGATAACTGGCGATATGTAGAGTATTGTCACAACATGAGTCCACTAAAACCGGTTATAGATGCCGAGCCAATCTACGAAGGTATTCCCCAAGGACTTCACGACCCTGACGAAGCACGGTGGACTGACGCAGATGCACGTCGTTACGCTTATTGGTCGGTCTTTGCAGGTGCCGCCGGGCACACCTACGGCAACAATAGCGTGATGCAGTTCTACCGTCCGGGAATAAGCCCTGCCTATGGAGCATCCTCCGTCTGGTGGGAAGCTCTTAATGATCCCGGACGAAATCAGATGAAATATCTTAAGGAACTTATGCTCAAATTCCCATATTTTGATCGCGTTCCGGATCAAAGTATTATTTCGGGAAAAAATGGAGAGCGCTATGACTATGCTGTTGCAACCAGAGGAAAGGATTACATACTCGTCTATAACTATTCAGGGCGCCCGATGGAAATAGATCTCAACAAGATTCCGGGCAAAAATAAGAAAGCATGGTGGTTCAACCCCAAGAATGGCGAATACACCTACATCGGTGAATTCGACAGCAAGCCGACCCTCTTCTTTCCAGACACGCCCTACGGCCGTGGCGAAGACCGCGTCCTTGTCGTAACCCCCAATGACCTTTCCCTATGATTTTTTTCTTCAAGGCAGCGAATGAGCATCGACTGCGTGCATATTATGTTTAATATATTTAAACAAAAATTAACAAATTTTGATTCAGCTGTCACAAAACATCTTACGCGCCATATCGGGCAAAAACATGCCCTTCGGCATAAAAAAACTTGCACAGGGCGGAAAAAGGTTGTAATTTTGCAACCGCAATCGGGAAACGGAGGGCACAGAAATGAAAGCCTGGAACCGTGAAGACGGTTGCCTGAACAGAGAACAATGACTTAATGCCACAAGACAAGCAGCGCGACCGAGGCCACGGCCGAGGTCGGTTGGAATAGAGACAGGGAAGAACGAACAAGGGATACCGAGACGGACTTTCCGGAGATTCCATGACCCGGGCAGGACAACACAAATTCGAAGATATATAGGAAAAATATATATTTAACAACGGAGAGTTTGATCCTGGCTCAGGATGAACGCTAGCG
>CAYQXG010000017.1:0-39379 GCA_964421525.1 uncultured Sangeribacter sp.
ATATAAATTTTGCCCATGTGGCTTAGTATAATTTAATTTTTACGATATACTTATGAAAAAACAAACCATAATAACAGCACTATCCCTATTGTTTTCTTTCAGTTGCCTGGCAGTTACCGAGGCTCCGGACACCTTGCTTTATGTTGATCCGGCTTCGAGACTCGTAATCACAGAGAGTCCGGCGGGGACATTTGTAGAGGTTACCACTGATAATGGGGAGAAGATCTATGCGTCTGCAGCGGAATACAGATCGGGCGTATCTGTAAAGACTTCCCAATCCACCCTAAAGGACATTGTAAAGGTATCTCTGGGGGGAGATTGCAACGTGTGCAATTCCGGATCTTGGGATCTCTCAATGGATGGTCTATGCATCGGTCTCAGCAATTCGGTGGGACAGACAGGAGGCGGTGGGCTACAGTGGTCAAAATCGTTTGAGATTTCCTGGCTTAGCTGTTTCAATATAAACTATTCCTTCAACAGGTCTACAATCTCAGTGGGGTTGGGATTTGACTGGAGAAACTATAAATCTACTTTTGACAATCATTGGCTCACAACCACAGCCAATGGTGATATAGAATGGGGAATAGCTCCGGAAGGGTCTCAGGTAAGGTTTAGCAGACTTAAGGTGTTCAGCCTACAGATTCCCCTTCTCTATGAATGGAAGGTTCCTAAAACGCGACTCACCTTCAAGGCCGGTCCTATTGCATGTTTCAATACCTATGCATCCCTTAAGGGAGTATATGAAGACGAACATGGCAAAAAAGGTGAATTCTTCACAAAAGCCTTCTCCCCCAGGCGTTGCACATTGGATTTCTTCGGATGCCTTACATACGGGAACGGCATAGGGGTATATGTACGTTACTCCCCCATGAAGGTGCTTAAGGATTCATCTCCCATAAATTTTCATCCACTCACTGTGGGCATCGGATTCTTTATCTGATGTGATTGGCGGGTTGTTAAGTAAGTGGATGCTTAAAAATAATAAAGTTGATTTTTGTTTTCAAATTTCAGGAAAAATCATTAACTTTGTGGGAATATTCAAACAATATGCTTATGAAACTTTCATTCCGCCATTTATGGCTGTCGGCCATTTTGCTGCTGGGTGTCTCATCGACATTCGCAGTGCGCCAGTACCAGACCGTTCCCAACGATCCTCTGGATACTAAAATTTACACGCTTCCCAACGGTCTGAAGATTTTTATGACCGTCAATAAGGACGCTCCACGAATCCAGACATATATTCCTGTGAGAGTGGGTGGAAAAAACGACCCTGCTGAAACAACAGGTCTTGCCCACTATTTCGAGCATTTGATGTTTAAAGGAACAAAGCAATTCGGCACAAAGGACTATGCAGCGGAGAAACCAATGCTCGACAAAATAGAGCAGCTTTTTGAAACCTATAGGAACACTACAGATTCAGCTGCACGTGCACGTATCTATCATGAGATAGATTCCATAAGCTATCAGGCCTCACTCATTGCAATACCCAATGAATATGATAAGCTGATGGCTGCTATAGGTGCTAATGGTACAAATGCCTATACTTCCCAAGACGTAACCTGCTACACTGAGGATATACCGTCGAATCAGATCGAAAACTGGGCAAAAATCCAGGCGGATCGTTTCGAAAACCCGGTGATCCGAGGTTTCCACACGGAGCTTGAGACTATCTATGAGGAGAAAAACATGTCGCTGACAAAAGACAATCGTAAGGTGTTTGAGAAAATGCTGGCGGTTCTCTATCCAAATCATCCTTATGGCACACAGACAGTTCTCGGCACACAGGAACATCTGAAGAATCCATCGATCACCAATGTCAAAAACTATCACAAGCAGTGGTATGTGCCCAATAACATGGCAATCTGTGTCTCAGGTGACTTTGATCCTGATGAGATGGTAGACGTAATCGAGAAATATTTCGGTCACATGAAACCTAACCCCAATCTTCCGGTGCTGAATTTCCCGGCTGAGCAACCCATAACCAGCCCTATTGATGTGGAAGTTCTTGGCAAGGAATCTGAGTACATCTTCCTTGCCTGGCGTACTCCGGCGATAAAGGATGAGGATATGCCGGCACTTGAAGTTGCGCAGCAGGTTCTCGCCAACGGCAAGACCGGTCTGCTCGATGTGGACGTCAATATGCCCCAGCTTACACTTGGCACCGGCGCCATGATGTATGACCTTGCCGACCAAGGCGCATTTCTGCTCTACGGTGACCCAAAACCGGGACAGACTCTCGACGAGGTGCGTACGCTACTCAATGCTGAAATGGCTAAGTTGAGAGCCGGGGATTTTTCAGAGGCTTTGATTCAGGGTATTGTCAATAATGAGAAACTCGCGCAGCAGCATGCTTTAGAAAGCAACGACCGACGTGCAGATATGTTTGTCAATGCATTTGTCAACGGTCAGGAATGGGGAGAAGTAGTGGAACGCATGAACAACATAGATAAGGTTACCAAAGAAGATGTTGTGCGTGTTGCAAATAAATATCTCGGTCCGGACAACTATGTGGCTATCTACAAACGTCAGGGCGACGATCCTAATGAGATGAAAATTGCAAAGCCTGCGCTTACCCCCATCGCTACCAACCGCGATGCAACAAGTGATTTCCTCACAGAGATACGTAACTCCAAGGTTGAGCCGATAGAGCCTGTGTTCCTGGATTATGACAAGGATATCACAAAGCTGAAGGCCAACAACGGTGTTGAGGTGCTTTATACGCCAAACACGTCGAATGATGTCTTTCAGGTCACTTATATATTCGACTATGGCAAAAACAACGATCCTCTTCTTGAGACAGCAGCATCATATCTTTCATATTTAGGAACTCCGGAAAAGACAGCCCAGCAGATTCAAGATGAACTGTATGCCCTTGCTTGCCGGTTCCGTGTAGTGCCCGGACAGAGTCGCTCTTATATTGTGCTTTCAGGATTGAGCGAGAATATGCCTCAGGCAATGGCGATCATGGAAGATTTCCTTGCAAATGCTGTCGCTGACAAAGATGCATACAATGCTCTCGTTGACCGTATTGCACAGTCAGAGGAAAATGCCAAGACAAACCAAAGCCAAAACTTCAGCCGTCTTACCAGTTATGCAATGTATGGCGAGCATAATCCCCAGACAGACGATATCCATTCCGCACAGCTCCGTGATATTGACCCGGAGAAACTGATTGAATCGATACGTAATCTCAATACACTTGATCATCGTGTGATCTACTACGGAAGCCAGAAACCGGAAGAGTTTATAGCGACCCTTAACGCTCACCACGGCAAGGGAGTCAAGGAACTTCGTCAAATCAAGACGATTGACAAATATCCCTACAACACAACAGACGAGACGATTGTGTTTGTTGCTCCTTATCCGGCTAAGCAGCTTTATATGAGGATGTTCTCTAATAACAATGAGAAATATGGTTCGCTCAACGAGCCACTGCTTGATCTCTACAATGAATATTTCGGAAGCTCAATGAATGCCATAGTATTCCAGGAGATGCGCGAGAGCCGCTCTCTTGCTTATTCAGCAAGGGCAAACTACGTATCGCCGAGCTACTCCTATCTTCCGTATTATTATACCACGATGATTGCCACCCAAAACGACAAGATGAACGATGCAATATCAGCATTCAATGAGATAATCAATGATATGCCGGAAAGCCAGCGTTCGTTTGACCTTGCCAAGGAGGGTCTTGATGCACGTCTTCGCACCGAACGAATCATCAAGGACAATATTGCCTGGAACTATATCAATGCACTCGATCTGGGTGATGATCATGACACTCGCCGTGAAGTGTTTGAGGCTCTTCCCGGTATGACCCTTGAAGATATCGTTGCATTCCAGAAAGACAAGGTGAAGGGACGTACCTACTACTATTGCATTCTCGGTGACATCGAGGATCTCGATATGGATTCACTCTCAAAACTCGGAAAGGTAGTGGTTCTTACTCCTGAACAGATTTTTGGCTATTGATAAATACACGCGCATTGCATAGTACAAGAATCCTTCGGCAAAGAACGATGCTCATTGAAGAGTAATAGGAGAAAGAAGGATTTATTTGTGGTTTTATCGGAGACTCACCATTATGGATGTAGTCTCCGATTTCTATATGTATAGGACGGTTTGTGTGAATTTAAAGTTAAAATTTCGTAATATCATCTTTTTTTGCTAATTTTGCATTTCAAATGGCTTTTAACTACTTCTCATCTCAAATATCATCATTATTTAGATGGGAAGAAAGAATATATCATAAATAAATAGGTTTTTTCACTATATTAAGTTAGTTCAAAATTCTAACAATCAGTAGTTTCGATTGTTGTGAATTTCCATAAGTGTCGAATATTGCCACAATATCGACCATGGGATTATTATGCATATCCAATCACCGGGAACATGAACTTGGATGATGAAATAAGAGAAGGCTACTTTGTCTCATCTCAGATGAAGAAAGTTTGGAAGATACAACTAGATCTTCTTAAACAACTAATGGAGGTCTGTCAAAAGTATAATCTAAAAATCTGGGCCGGAGCAGGTACGCTTCTGGGTGCCGTAAGGCATAAAGGATATATTCCATGGGATGATGATATCGACATGATGATGACGAGGTCTGATTATGACAAGTTAGTTGCCGTAGCTCCAAAAGAGTTTACCGGAAACGTTTTCTTTCAATGTGCCGAAACAGAAAAAAACTATATCAGAGGACATGCTCAGTTAAGAAGGTCAGACACAGCGGCAATTTTGCCCGGTGATATTTGGCAGTCATTTAACCAGGGTATATTTATTGATATCTTTGTTTACGATTATCCTCCAGCAACAAAACAGGGAAAAGAACAATGTTTTAAGGAATTGGAAAGAAAGAGGGCAATACTGATTAATTATTTCTACGGAAGTTTGCTATGCTTTCATCCTCTATCACATTTGAAGTCTATAATCCATGTCCTTTCTAACGGGGGATATAAGAAGTGCTTCGATGAAATGAAAAATGTATTGCTTGATTTTCCTGATAAATCGACAACAGAATTGGGCCCGATTATGTGGTCATCAAGAGATGGTCATAAGTACATTATTGAATCGAATTGGATTGATGAGATCATACAGTTGCCTTTTGAAGATATACTTATACCGGCCCCTAAAAGTTATGATGCTCTTCTTACACGGGAATATGGTGATTATATGAAACCTGTGCAGGCTCCGTCATGTCACGGTGAGGTGATTTTTGATGTTGAGAGGACTTATGAAGATGTACTAAAAGAGCTAAGGAAAAAAGCCCCGATCAAAGAGAGACTTAGTCACCTTCTTCCGATATAAGAACTTTTGATTTGTTTCGTATCCTTTGGAACAAGCAACTAAACATAAGGCTATATACGGGATGCTTTGGACTGGATTTGAACGTCTTGGCACTCAGTTAATCCAGTTCGTAATCAGCGTCCTCATAGCAAGAATTCTTTTGCCCGATGATTATGGCCTCATAGGAATGCTGGCTATTTTCATGGGAATAGCACAGACATTCATAGACTCGGGTTTTGCAAATGCCCTCATCCAAAAGAAGGATAGAAATCAAGAAGATTTCTCTACGGTCTTTTATTTCAGTATCGTGGTTGCAGCTCTTTTTTATGTAATTTTATACGTTGCCGCACCTTTCATTGCTGAATTTTATCATCAGCCTCTTCTGACTCATATCACAAGAATCTACATGTTGACGTTGCTGGTTAATGGATTCTCAATATCCCAGACTGCAATATTAACCATTAATCTCAACTTCAGGATACAGGCAATTATCTCAATAGCCTCCATTATTATATCGGGATCAATCGGAATAATTCTTGCTTATTCAGGCTATGGAGTCTGGGCTCTTGTATGGCAAGGATTGACAATGTCAATTACAAGGACTATTTCGATATGGATTGCAAGCAGATGGATGCCTTTATGGTCTTTTTCCACAAAGTCATTTAAAAAACTATTTTCGTTTGGAAGCAAACTCCTCGCCTCATCGCTGATCAACAATATTTACAGTAATATCTCGACATTAATTATCGGCAAGGCTTATCAGGCTGCTGACTTAGGCTTCTACACGAGGGCGAATCAATTTGCCCAATTGCCGACGCAGACTATATCAAACATTGTGGTGAAAGTAAATTATCCCATATTGTCGCAATTGCAGGATGACAATGCCAAGTTGGTAAATACATATAAATCGTTGTTGAGGACTCCGGTCTTTCTTCTTTATCCAATTTTATTTGGCTTGGCAATTTTAGCCAAACCATTCATAGAAGTTCTATTAGGCGACAAGTGGTTGCTGTCGGCATCTTTAATCCCCATACTATGCTTCGGGAATCTCTGGAATCCTTTGACAGATATAAACCTAAATCTTCTTTATGTAAAAGGGAAAACGGATTTGGTCCTCAAACTTGAATTAATCAAAAAACCTATTGCTTTTTTGATGCTTATTGCCTCTGTGCCCTTTGGATTGAAAGGAATGTGTGTCGCGATCTCCTTGTATAATTTTATTGCATTTTGCTTCAATTGCCATTATACAGGGAAGATACTTGACTATGGTTTTTTTAAACAGGTAAAGTCGCTTCTTCCTATATTTGGCTATTGTGTCATAATGGGAGTTGTCGTGTCGGTAATCTCAAGCGTCTTTGAGAAACCTTTACTTCAGTTGTCAGCAGGCATATTAAGTGGGGTGCTTTCATATTTGACTATAGCACTTTTGGCTCATGATCAGTCTCTTGTACAGTTCAAGCAAAATTTTTTTAATAAATGATTATTCCCGTTTGTCTTAATGAATAATTCAATCAAGAAGTATGACTATCTGATAGTTGGCTCCGGGCTCTTCGGTGCAACATTTGCTCATCTTGCAAATAAGAATGGGAAAAAGTGTCTTGTGATTGATAAACGCAAGCATGCAGGCGGAAATATATATTGCGAAGATATTGAAGGAATCAATGTGCATAAATATGGTCCTCATATCTTTCACACTTCAGATAAGAAAGTATGGGATTTTGTGAATTCAATTGTTACATTCAATCGTTTCACTAATTGCCCCATAGCAAAGGCTCCTGATGGGAAAATCTACAACCTTCCCTTCAATATGAACACATTCAATCAAATGTGGGGAGTTAAAACACCTCAAGAAGCGCTACGGAAACTTGAAGAGCAACGCCATGCCGCTGTGCACAGGATGAAAATGGGAGGGATTTCCGAGCCAAGGAACTTGGAAGAACAAGCGTTGACTCTTGTTGGAGAAGACATATATCAAAAGTTGATAAAAGGATATACAGAGAAGCAATGGGGCAGGCCTTGCCGGATGCTTCCAGCTTTCATAATCAAGCGCCTGCCGCTCAGATTGACGTTTGACAACAACTACTTCAACGATTTATATCAAGGGATTCCTACAGGGGGATACAATAAACTTATAGATGGACTTCTTGATGGAATTGAAGTGCGACTGAGCACAGACTTCTTTTCGGATCGTAAACATTGGGAATCAGTTGCAGATAAGATTGTATTTACGGGAAAAATCGACGAGTTCTATGAGTATAGATTTGGAAAACTCGAGTATCGCACAGTTTGTTTCGAGACAGAAGTGATAGGCGTGCCGAACTGGCAGGGAAACGCTGTAGTCAATTATACTTCCTTAGAAGTGCCCTACACACGTATCATTGAGCACAAGCATTTTGAAACATTTGGAGATGGGGTATATAAAAATCCCCGCACAGTAATATCAAAAGAGTATTCCACGGAATGGCTGGCCGGTATGGAGCCATTCTACCCGGTCAATGATGACAGGAATCAGGCACTTTATGAAAAGTATAGGTCCCTCTCCAAAATGGAAGACAGCGTGATTTTCGGAGGACGCCTTGCGGAATACAAATACTACGACATGGCTCCCATTATTTCTCAGGTCCTTACATATTTCAGTTAATAGTTCGTCATGGAAGAAAAACTGTTGTCCGTAATAATTCCTTCCTATAATATGGAGAATTATCTGCCCCAATGCCTCGATTCCTTGCTTATTCCTGAATTAAACAGGATTGAAATATTAGTGATCAACGATGGGAGCAAAGACAGAACTTCGGATATAGCACATGAGTATGAATCAAGATACCCCGGTTCTATCCGGGTGATCGACAAAGAAAATGGTAATTACGGTTCATGCATAAATGTGGGGTTGAAAGTCCTTACAGGAAAATATGTCAAGATACTTGATGCCGATGATTCCTTTGATAAGGATTCGTTTGTAAAATATGTGGAATTTCTTGGGAAAACAGATACAGATGCGGTTATCAATAATCATATTGTGGTGAACCCGGGAAATAAAGTAAAGGGGACTCATTCGTATGACAAGCTTACTCCGTATAAATGCATGTTGGTTGATGATATGATGGATATCTTTCCATTTCAGGAGATTTCCATGCATGACATTGCCTACAAATCGAGTATCTTTAAAGAATTAGCCTATCATCAGACAGAAGGTATATCATATACCGATGATGAATGGATTTTCAGCCCGTTTAGTAAGATCAATTCTGTGGTTTATTACCCGTTGCCACTCTACAGGTATCTTTTAGGTAGGGATGGTCAAACCGTAAATGAAATTAATCTTCAGCGAAATATTCACCATATTTCGATAACTTTGCTGAGGATGCTTGAGATCTACCATGGCGCTACGAGACTGGGGGCATTTCAAGACAAGTATCTGAAAGAAAGAATTGAGAGGAAGACGGTCATGCTTTACACAATATGTATCTTGACTAACCAAAAGAATATAAAGTTTGATCTTTCCAAATTCGATACTGAGTTGAAGGGGATGTATCCGGATCTTTATCGGTTGATTGAAGGCTTCTCCATCAGGGCTCTAATGCTTATGAACATTAAATATGCGAAGATATGGAGAAAATCAGGTGTAAATGCCATCCAACTAAGAATACTTCGCCTTTGGATTGAATTTAAGAAAAAACTGAGTATATAAGAAATTGTCAGAGTTTCAGGACAATAATCGATCATGTGGAATTTATTTAAACTGACCAGCTTTTCATGGCTTCTGATTTCAACTTACTGTTGGGTGACGGCTCTATTTAATCAAGGGCCTATCCTTGTGGTAGTCAATGTCATCATGATTGTTTGTCTGAGCATGATGCCGATAAAGGTCAGGTTTGATTTTAAGACAGGAATAACTGGTGTTATACTCATACTTCTCACTGGCTGGTATGTATGGATTGATGGGCCGGTGATGGGACTGATTACTTTTTTGATGTATCTGCCGGTGTTATGCTTGCTTCAACTTCCACTTGAATATAAGAAAGAACTGTTGCAATTCTCAACCAAATGGTATGCTATACTGATGATTCCTGCATTAATCGTTTATTGGCTGACACTATTGACGACAGTTCCATCCATCGGCTTGTTTGTGCATCCCAATTATAAACCGTTTATAAATCATGTTTTTTATATAGAGACTACATTTGACTATGGACACTTTGTAAGATTCAATGCTTTTTTTCTTGAACCCGGGCACCAGGCGTTGTTGAGCACATTTATGCTAATCGCTAATAGATTCCGTTTCAGAAAGAGTCCTTGGTTGTGGGTATTGGTGTTGGCGGTCTTATTTTCTTTCTCACTTGCAGGCTATTTACTGATGGCTCTCGGTTTTGTCCTTTTGAAAATTGACAATCTGTGGAAGGGTATTGCTACTGCGGTGGTTTTAACAGTAGTTGTGATTAGCGCAGTTAACTGGTCCGGTGGCAACAATGCTTTTTATGAGCTGATTGTCCAACGATTGGAAAAGGATGACAGTCAGGGCATCAAAGGTAACAACAGATATTTCAACGATACGGATTTTATTTATTCCAAAGCTGTGAGACATGGAGATTTATGGGTAGGAGTGAAAGATAAAACAAACATGAAGCTTGTGGGAGGCGCCGGCTTCAAGATTTTCATTATCAATTACGGTCTTGTAGGAGTGTTACTGACATTGCTGTTCTACCTAAGCGTCGTACCGTCTCATCCGGATTACAGATACACGATTTCATTTCTCATAGTCATTATCCTATGTTTTATGCAAAGAGCCTATCCGGTGTGGTATTCATGGCTGTTCCCATATATTATGGGAATATATATTGCAAAGGGAGAAAAAGATCAACTCTGCGTCACTGATTTAGACCCCATCTCATAAAGATTTTAAGAGCCCCGGGGCCTCTCAAATCTTATGAGACGGGGTCTTAATGAGCGCAGACTCTGAAAGTTGAAATAATATACAGAGCAGGAAAAAGTGGAATTGCTAATTATTACAGTCTTTATAGTTCTCTTATATTGGAAATGGATTGCATTTATTGTGCTCTCGCCATTAGTAAGAATTCAATCCAAAAGAGAATTAATCAAAGAGTCTTCTGAAGGAGAAGATATTAAACAGACGGCTTTCTCCTATACAGCAAGCAAAGAAAAGCGCTTGACAAAGCGATTTAAGAAAGCAATAGGAATTTATGTCAGGGGTTATTGCAGATGGATGATGATTGAAACCGGATATATCCCCTCCCATCATCTACGCAATTTTATATATCGTTATTTCTATCTCGTTAAATTATCTTCCAAAACAGCTATCTATTATGGAGCAGAAATACGTGCCGGAATAAATTTGAGTATAGGAGAAGGTACGGTAGTAGGAGATAAAGCTATTTTTGATGCCAGAAACGGCATCGAAATAGGAAGGAATGTCAACCTCTCCTCCGGAGTTCATATTTGGACAGAGCAACATTCTCATTCCGATCCGGAATTCAGATGTCTTAGCGATTCTACATTTCGTGTAAAGATTGGAGACCGTGCATGGATAGGTTCGGGTGTTACAATTTTACATTCGGTCACAATAGGAGAAGGAGCAGTGGTCAGTGCTGGTGCAGTGGTGACCAAAGATGTGGCTCCCTATACAATTGTGGCCGGCATACCGGCAAAGAAAATAGGGGAACGGAACCGGCATCTAAGTTATGAATTGCAAGGGATTCATTTGCCCTTCTTCTAAAAATCGATTGTCCCAAAAGCAATTTATGATTATTAATGCAATATGAAGTAATTATCAACGTTATTTCAATGTATTAATACGCAAAATGTGGATATTAGGAAGAACATGTTGGCCTTCCGAAGAAAATTCCGCACGTAAAAATGACAAAAGTCGCTATAATAGGCTCCCAGGGAGTTCCCGCACAATATGGAGGCTTTGAAAGCCTTGTCGAAAATCTTCTCGGCGATTACTGTCCTGAAGATGTGGAATATACAGTATATTGCTCCGGCACGGATATGCCGGAGCGTTTGGAGTATTACAAAGGTGCAAGGCTAAAGTATGTTCCACTAAAGGCCAATGGCATACAATCAGTGGCATACGATATTTTATCATTATGCAGATGTCTGAAAGGGTATGATACTATACTCGTGCTTGGCGTTTCGGGTTGTCTGTTCCTTCCATTTTTCCGTCTCATTACATCAAAGCGTCTGGTCATCAATATTGACGGTATGGAATATAGGCGTGATAAATGGGGGAATTTTGCAAAAAAAATTCTCAAGATATCCGAAGCGATGGCCGTAAGATATGCAGATGTGGTGATTACTGATAATAAGGCTATTCAGACTTATGTGGCTAAAGAGTATGGCAAGAAATCACAACTTATCGCTTACGGAGGCGACCATGTGTTGAGAACACTTCCTGAAGGATTTGCTGATTCGACTCTTGCGAAATACGGATTGACCAAAGGTGATTATGCTATAGCAGTGTGTCGGATAGAGCCCGAAAATAACAGCGAGATGGTTCTTGAGGCATTTTCCAAAACGACTAAGCCGCTTGTATATATAGGGAATTGGGGACACAACTCATATTCACGTGAATTAAGAGAAAAATACTCCGGGCAAAGCAACATACGGATGCTTGATGCGATTTATGATCTTGATGTGCTTTACGCTTTAAGAAGCAATGCAGGGTTATATATACACGGCCACAGGGCAGGGGGTACAAATCCTTCGCTTGTTGAGGCTATGTTTTTTGGAATTCCCATAGTATCGTTTGATGTTGAGTTCAATCGTGCCACCACCGACAATAAGGCTTATTATTTTAAAACAGTAGAAGACCTCGTGACACTCATAGGCGAGCCTTACCTTGATGGGAGCCCAATGAAAGAAATAGCTGAAAACAATTATACCTGGAAAGTCATTTCATCTCAATACGCTTCTTTATACAACTGATTGATAGCGTTCCCACCATGCAGAATCTCACCACAATCAAGGTTCTTTATGTGACCAATTATGTGCAACTCTATGGAGCAAACAACTCTTTGTTGCAACTGATAATTGAATTGCGGGAAAAGGGAGTTGTGCCAATGGTACTTTTACCTTCCGGAGACGCGCCTCCAGGAAATAATATTGAAATAGAGCTAAAGAAACTTGGTATCCAATATATTGAAGCACCAATCCGTCTTGATAAACATCGGGATTTAATTAAGGTGCTTCCTAATTATTTTTTGTCGCTTATATCCAGAAAGAAAGCGTTTGATGCAGTAAAAGATTTGCAATTTGACTTAATTCATTCCAATTCAAGTACGATAAGCACGGGCTCCTATATCGCAAAGAAATTAAAGAGGCCTCATGTTTGGCATTTGCGTGAATTCGGTAGTTTGGATTATGGCATGAGAACCCCATATTGCAAATGTTTTCAGAAGGTAATCTATGGGGGTGCCAATAATACATTTATTGCCATATCCAAAATAATTAAAAACCATTATCAAAATTATATTGACAGTCGGAAAATCAGACTTATATATAATGGTATAAAGACAAGTCCTAAAAGAACATTTGAAAAAAGAGGTAACATTGAAATTTGCATTGTGGGTCTTTTGTCAACAAGCAAAGGTCAACTCGATGTTCTTAAAGCTGCCGATAAGCTATTAAATCACAAAAATATCAGTAATTTCCACATCACGGTTGTAGGGGATGGAGATCAAGTCTATTATGAAAAGATGAAAAATTACGTCAAAAGTCATGGATTAACCAAATATGTTACTATGACCGGGCGACGTAACGATGTGCCGGAATTATTGACAAAAATGGATATAGGGATAACGGCATCTTCTTTCGAAGCTTTTGGAAGGGTAACGGTAGAATATATGATGGCCGGTCTTGCGGTTATTGCGTCGGATAGTGGAGCAAATGTCGAAATTATAGAGGATGAGACGAATGGGTTGTTATATAAAAAAGGAGACCCTTCATCTTTGGCGGATAAACTTGAAAGACTTATTTGTAATTCTGACGAGCGTCAAAGGCTTGCGTATAACGGGCTGAGAACAGCGCAAAAAAAATTTACCTCAAGAGCCAACAGTAATGCTGTATTTGAATTATACAGTGAAATATTGGATAATCGATGAAGATATCAGTTGTCACTGTATGCTATAATGCCGCGGACTTAATTGAATCCACAATAAAGTCGGTTTTAGACCAAACATATCCAAATATAGAATATATTGTGATAGACGGAGGATCGACGGATGGAACTGTGGATATAATCCTCAAATATTCTGATAAGATATCTTATTGGACAAGCGAACCGGACAACGGCATATACGATGCGATGAACAAGGGGATAAAGGCAGCCACAGGGGATTATATAAATTTCCTGAATGCCGGTGATAGATTCTCCAATAAAGAAGTGCTCGACAAGATAGCCCCGAAATTAAGCGGACAGTCCATAGTTTCGGGAGCGTGGCGCAGATGTTATAAAACCGGGGCATCAAAACTTGCATATCCTCAAAGACCTGAGGTTCTAAAAGTGGAAATGCCAATTTGTCACCAAGCCACATTCGTAAAACTTACTTACCATAAAAAGCATCCTTTTGATTCATCGTATCTCTTAAGCGCAGATTATGATTTCTTCTATAAAGCATGGAGAGGAGGAGAGACATTCTATATGACCAATGACGTGATCGTTGATTTTCTGGAGGGAGAAGGAGTCTCGACCCACAACATCTCCTTATCAGTCAAGGAAAGGGAAAGAGCATGGGAAGGGGAGAAGAATCTGATGTACAGAAGACTTGCTCTCAGGTATCAGATCATAAGAATCAAAACAGTAAAATTTCTAAAAAAAATAATAAAACATACGACATGAGATTATTAGTCGACTGTCATTGCTTTGACGCCGGAGAGACCCAGGGCATCAACACCTACATAAGATGGCTCTACAAGTCTTTGATCAACATCTCCAACGACATAGAGTTTGTGTTTGCTGCCCAAAACTTAGCCAATATAAAACGCATCTTTGGCAACAGGAAGAACGTAGAGTATGTGAAGTTGGGTGATCATTCCCGTATGTATAGGCTTGGGGTTGAGTATCCTCGTATTATTAAAAAACATAAGATTGACGTAGCCCATTTCCAATATATAGCGCCCAGGGTCAAGAATTGTAAGCTCATTGTTACGGTTCACGACATACTTTTTGAGGATTATCCTCAATTCTTTCCACTAACGTATAGGTTGTCGCGCCACATGCTGTTTAAGGAATCAGCACGACGTGCCGATATGTTGGTGACAGTTTCCGACTATTCACGCAGAAGGATTTCAGAAGTGTATAAGATTCCCGAAGATAATATAATCATCACCCATAATGGAGTCAACAACGACTTCAGGAAGATAAACAGGGAAGTATGTTCAGATTACATCCAGAATACATTCGGAATCTCCAACTATATACTGTACGTAAGTCGTTTTGAGCCCAGGAAGAAGCAAGTGACACTACTGAATGCCTATAAAGAACTTCGTCTTGACAGGCAAGGGGTGGAACTTGTCCTGATAGGAGTGAGGTCAATACCAGATCCTCAATTTGATAAAGCTTATGAGGAATGTAGTGATGAACTGAAGAGCCATATACATATCCTGGATAACATCCCATATACGGAATTGCTAAAATGGTATGGAGGTGCAAGATTATTTGTATATCCTTCAGAGGCCGAGGGATTTGGAATTCCACCTTTAGAAGCGGGGGCCTGTGCTGTACCTGTGATATGCAACGACAAGACGGCAATGGAAGATTTTACTTTCTTTGGTGATAATCTTATTTCTACAGATGATTCAAAGTTGCTTAATTCCAGAATACAGGCACTGCTTGATGATAGTATTGATGAACAAAAATTGGCAAAAGTGAGGGAAGACATATTCCGAAATTATTCTTGGGATGTTATTGCACGTGATTTTAAAAAGAATATAGTGTCCAAATTTTCATAAAGATTGTGTTCAATTCATTATAATTGGTGAGTATATTTCACAGCTTCGTTGTTGAATTAATGGCCATTAATTCATATTTTAAGTTTCTGTAATAAACTTCGATATAGTGGATAAATGAGGAGGTGGCAAACTATTCTTGTTTCTGTTTTCTGTTGCTTTTCGGTTTTTTCTGTCGATAAAGTATGTATAGTAAGCAATTTGATTATAACCCCTTCTCTATCGTTATATTCGAGCGGTACTGTTATAAAGCCAATCTCGATTTCGGTGCTTCCATCTTTCAAAGGCAAATTATGTAAATTTTCGCCGATTGTTTACAATCAATTTCCAACAGCTTATCTATATAATGAAAACGATAGGAGTGTTATTGTAAAATTAGATGCTGTGATTGACAGTTCCGGAAGAAACTGCCAGTTATTCCCCAATTCCCCAATAGAAGGGGAAGGGTGGAAATTGGTTATACCAAAAGATATGTTTGAGCTCCAACCGGAATATGATGATGGCTGGGAAATTCAGAATTATTCTGAAGATGAACTTTGTGAGTTATGTGTAGTCGGTGCATGGAAAAAAGACGGTGGCACTTGGAAAAGTAATGGGATATTTTCAATAATTGATGATGACACCATAGATGGGCAAATATATTCCTCGGCTGATGGTGCTGGTAGTTATGGTTATTATTCCCTTTTGTTCCCTTTGCTTGAAAGTCTTGGACTTCGCGGAAACCTTGCAATGGAAGGGCGTAGAGTAGGTTTGTCGTCTGATGTTCCCGAACTTAACGAAAATGGCAGGATTGCTAAGAAACTACAAGATATTAAAGGTTGGGAGGTGATGGCACATTCAATGGAATGTCTGGGAGAAAAACTGAATAACTGGATAGTGGACAGTCTAACTTCTCCCCTCGCAAAAAAGATATTATCAGAAAATGAGCCGAAAGCAAATTTAGCGTTGACGGAATCTGTTTATGATTTGCAAACCAATAGACAATATCATATATCGTCAGATAGCCTTTCGTGGGAGGAAACCCCATCTCGTTGGATTAAGCCTTATGCAGGTCATTATGACACAAGAAATCCGGCAATGTTTAATCCCGAATATGATGCTCAATGGGCTTGGGGTGAGTTGGCAGAAAGAGCGAGAATGTTTGGTATTGACATGAAAACATTTGTCACGCATAATTCCACATCTTCACATGCTTTAGTTCGAGAAATTCAGGAATATCTTAAATATGGTTTTTCTGATCTGACGACTCCTTACTTCAATATTCCACCTATGCTGTCAACTGGTACGCGGTTTTCTGTTGAAGGTGTTACATTGCCCGGGTATAAAGGGGAGAGTGATCCGGATAATAAATTTAATAAAGAACACTATAATATTTTTTCATCTCGAATTGATGAGGCTGCTCAGGCTGATGGTTGGGTGGCATTTAATCTTCACACCTATCGAAAATGCTGGAAAAATTGCTTGCCCGGGATGCTGAAATCTGAGGGTGGCAGCTATCCGGATGAATGGGTTATTCCAATTCTTGAGACTGATGAGCTCGATGACCAATTGAATCCACCGGCACGATTGGGAATAAAAACTTGGAAAGAATGGTATCCATGTCCGGGCACAAAACTGGAAATGTTCCAAATGCTTCTGAAACATGCCATGCATAAAGGAATGACAAATGTAACTGCCAGTGAAGGATTCAGTATTATGGGAAATCCCATACAAAAAGGATACTATAGCGCAGGAATTAAAATTGGCTCAGATGTGTATGGACTTCAATCCACAGCGCCCATATATCCACACTACATAAAAGGCGCTGATGGGAGCATAGATTATTACAATCCTCAAAGAAATGCTGAAATTGAAATTGACATAGAGCTTAACATCACAAAAAGTGTGTTTGATTCTTGGGAGGGTGTGGTTGAAGCCATTTCTCCTTTAGGAATAGTTAGAAGAGTTTCTTCAATAAAAGAACTACCTAAGGGTATCTGGATTATTAGTGGATATAAAATAATTATTAAATGACGCTTGGATTATACTCTCTTGTAAAGACATTGGGAATTGAACTTTTAGACCCCGTCCCGGGGCTCTTAAAATCTTTATGAGACGGGGTCTTATTAGGATAACGGGCTCTAAATATCAGCTCTCAATTTAAAAGAATTTTATGGACTAAAAGATAAAAAAATGAATATACTTGTTACCGGGGCGAATGGCCAGCTTGGCAACTGCATGCGCAATGCAGCAAAAGATTCTAAAGACAACTACATCTTCACCGATGTGGCTGAACTTGATATCACAAATCCCGAAGCTGTCGTGAAGATGGTTTCGGATAACGATGTCAATATAATTATAAATTGTGCTGCATACACCAATGTTGAAAAAGCAGAATCAGATTCTGAATTTGCTGAAATGCTTAACGCAAAAGCTGTAAGAAATCTTGCTGATGCTGTCAAGGCTAATGATGGAACTTTGATTCATATTTCTACCGACTATGTTTTTGGAGGATCGCAAGGAAATACGCCTCGCACTGAATCAGAACCTGTTAATCCAACAGGAGTGTATGGTCTGACAAAGCTTCATGGAGAACAAGAAATTGCAGAATCTGGGGTGAAGGCCCTTATTTTCAGAACTGCATGGCTATATTCCGAATATGGAAAGAACTTCGTCAAGACCATGCTTAATCTCACCTCAACAAAACCTCAGCTTAAAGTGGTGTTCGATCAGGTTGGAACTCCTACTTATGCACAAGATCTTGCAGATGCAATTTTCCACATTGTGGAAAACCGACTTATAGAGGGCAAAGAAGGAATCTATCATTATTCCAACGAGGGTGTATGTTCTTGGTACGACTTCACAAAGATGATAGCGGAGATAGCAGGTAATGGTGGTTGTGATATCCAACCATGTCACAGTGATGAGTTCCCATCTCCTGTAGTCAGACCATCATATTCTGTTCTTGACAAAACAAAGTTCAAGGATACATTTGGACTCAAGATCCCGTATTGGGCAGAGTCGTTGAAGAAATGTATTTCCGGAATTTGATAAAAAGATAATTTTTATCAAATTTTTTATTAAAAACCTTGAAAATATTCGATAGATTCACTAAATTTGCGTCTTAAACATTAAAATCTGACATTCAGACTAATTTATTCATCAAAGACACCATGAAAGCTTCGATTGATAACAAAACTACTCAATTCAGCCTGAATAATCTAAAAATATGCGTGTTGGGACTGGGCTATGTGGGATTACCCCTTGCCCGTTTGTTCTCCACCAAGTATCCTACAGTTGGATATGATATTAATATCAAGCGAGTGGATGCTCTAAATGCGGGACATGACGCAAGTCTTGAGGTTTCTGATGAACTCCTTGCTGAAGCACTTCATAAACACGGCCTTAAATGCACCGCTGACATATCGGACATAAAAGATTGTAATTTTTATGTTGTTGCTGTTCCTACCCCTATAGATTCTAACAATCAGCCTGACCTGAATCCAATCATCAATACATCAAAAACCATTGGTGAAGTTATTTCTGAAGGAGATATCGTGGTATATGAATCAACAGTATATCCGGGTGTTACTGAAGAAATTTGTGTTCCTATTCTTGAAGAACTCAGCGGACTTAAGTTTAACAAAGATTTTTATTGTGGTTATTCTCCGGAACGCATAAACCCGGGAGATAAGGAACATACCGTAGAGAAAATCCGAAAAATCACTTCAGGATCTACTCCGGAAGTAGCTGATTTTGTTGATAAGGTTTACAATTCTGTCCTTATTAATGGTACACATAGAGCTTCATCAATTAAAGTTGCAGAAGCAGCAAAAGTGATAGAAAATGCGCAGAGGGATGTCAATATAGCCTTCTTTAATGAGCTTGCACGTATTTTCAATGCTATGGGCATAAGCACAAAAGACGTTATTGAAGCTGCCGGTTCCAAATGGAATTTCAACAAGCTAATGCCGGGTCTTGTAGGAGGTCATTGTATCTCTGTTGATCCGTATTATCTTATTTACAAGGCTAAAGAATACGATATAGTGCCGGATTTGCTTATATCAGCACGGAATATAAACGAATCGATGGGGCCGTTTGTTGCAGCCCGCACAATAGACATCATGAACCGAAAAGGGATAATGGTGAAGGATGCAAATATTCTGATTCTCGGAATCACCTTCAAAGAGAATTGTCCGGATATTCGTAACACAAAGGTTGCAAGCATCTACAATACGCTATTAGAATACACGCCCAACATAGTTGTTGCAGATCCGTGGGCTAATCCTGAAACAGTGGAGAGAATCCTCAATATTAATCTCACTGATTCAAGCCCCGAGCTACTGAAAGGAAAATTTGATGCGGTTATTCTTGCAGTAGGACATAGAGAGTTTGTCAATGTGAATGTACGCAATCTGCTAAAGGATCCAGAAAACGGAGTGGTGTTCGATGTAAAGAGTATTCTACCTGTAGGCATGGCTGATGCAACTCTTTAATTTTCAAGAGAAGCCAATAATAAATGTAAATATGAAAAATATTCTCATTACCGGAGGGGCAGGGTTTATCGGATCCCATGTAGTCCGTCTTTTTGTCAACAAATATCCGGAATATAGAATTGTCAATCTTGACAAGCTCACATACGCCGGCAATCTTGCCAATCTAAAGGACATAGAAAACAAGGCCAACTATACATTTGAGAAGGCAGATATAGCCGATCTCGAGGAAATGCGCCGCATAGTAAGGGAATATGAGATAGACGGCATCATACACCTTGCAGCCGAGAGCCATGTTGACCGGTCAATCAAGGATCCGTTTACATTTGCACGAACAAATGTGATGGGCACTCTCGCGCTGCTGCAGGCCGCGAAGGAATATTGGGATACGTTGCCAGAAAAATATGAAGGGAAACGATTCTATCATATCTCTACCGACGAAGTCTACGGTGCTCTTGAACTAACTCATCCCGAGGGAGTGCCTGCGCCATTCACCACAAAGGCATCAAGTGAAGATGATATGGCCTATGGCACGGAGTTTTTTCTTGAGACCACCAAATACAACCCTCATTCCCCATATTCTGCATCGAAGGCGAGCAGCGACCATTTTGTGCGTGCATACCATGACACTTACGGCATGCCTACAATTGTCACAAACTGTTCGAATAACTATGGGCCGTACCAGTTTCCTGAGAAGCTGATCCCGCTTTTCATCAATAACATCCGTCACGGTAAGGCACTGCCGGTCTACGGCAAGGGAGAGAATGTACGCGACTGGCTGTTTGTCGAGGATCACGCAAGGGCAATCGACCTGATCTTCCATAAAGGGAAGATAGCCGACACCTACAACATCGGCGGTTTCAACGAATGGAAGAATATAGACCTCATCAAGGTAATAATCAAGACTGTGGACAGGTTACTTGGTAATCCGGAGGGTCAATCTGAAAAGCTCATCACCTATGTAACCGACCGTCTTGGCCACGACATGCGCTATGCGATAGACAGCCGTAAGCTCCAGTCGGAGCTTGGTTGGGAACCGAGTCTCCAGTTTGAGGAAGGAATCGAGAAGACAGTGCGCTGGTATCTTGATAATCAGGAATGGATGGACAACATCACCTCCGGTGACTACGAACGCTATTACGACGATATGTATAAGAATAGATAGTTTTAATTGAACCTATAAAAGGAAAGACGATCCCGGCTCTATTTGGGATCGTCTTTTTTTTATGCATTAAGTAATTTGGTCAAATATATGAATTGCTCTACAGATAGCCGTTCAGGCCGCTCCTTGAGTATTGGATCATCAAGCGCTGCGCTTCCTTCAGGAATCATGCCCGACAAGGAATTGCGAAGAGTCTTGCGACGTTGTCCGAAAGCGGTCTTCACTACTGTCTTGAATTTCTTCTCGTCAACTCCAAGCGACGTTCGCCCGTTGCGCGTCAGTCTCAGAACTCCACTTCTTACCTTTGGAGGAGGCGAGAATACTCCCGGCTCTACTGTGAAAAGATACTTGCAGTCATACCATGCCTGAAGAAGCACAGAAAGGATGCCATATATCTTTGATCCGGGTTTTGAGCATATACGTTCGGCAACTTCTTTTTGGAGCATTCCTGCGATAACAGGAATCTTATCTTTATATTCAAGTGCACGAAAGAAAATTTGCGATGAGATGTTGTATGGATAGTTGCCTATAAGAACAAGCTCTCCATCTGTTATCTCGTTAAGGTCGAGACGAAGAAAATCCCCTTCCTTTACTTTTATAGATGACTTGTATTTGTTGAGATACTCCACACTTTCATGATCTATCTCAATCGCCGTCACATCACGCCCTGATTCAACGAGAAAATCAGTCAATACACCCATACCCGGGCCAATCTCTACTACCGGGAGGGAACCCCATTCTGCAGCTTTGGTCTGTCCGCATGTTTCCGATAGCTCACTTTCAGATATGGTATCGGCTATTTTTTTTGCTGTAGGCAGATTTGTAAGGAAATGCTGTCCCAATGCCTTTTTTGCTCTAACTTCCATAACTATATAACATCCGCAGCCTGCTTTGTATTGTGGCAGACTGCGGAATTTTATTAATTTGGATCAATCAGAGATTAAAGGCCGACTTTCTTGGCAATTTCCTTTGGAACACCAGACTTGTTGAGCTGGATGGTGAGAGTCTTTTCAAGGAAGAATGGTTCGGAGACATAAATATAGCCGTTATATAGCTGATTTGTATCCCATGAATTCTTCACTTTATAGTATCGGTTGCCTTCCTGGTCCGTAGCATAACCTACAATTTCCATGCCATGGTCGTCAGTTGTCTCGCGGTTCTCAAATGTACGTTGGCGATCTTCCTGTGTGATTGTACGTTCCTTAACCGGACCTTTAATATTGTATTGCATAGCATCGCGGTCGGAATCAGAAAGCTGTGTCCAGCGTGCAACTTCAGCATTATCCATATCTTCTTTAGCCTTTTTTTCAGGAAGAACGGCATAACCCTTGCGCCACTTGAATCCTTTCTCGCTTACGTCCGCTCCCCATGCAACTGTGTAGCCATTGTCAAGTGCCTCATCTACAATCTTCTTCATTTCTTCCATAGGGACGTTTATGCTCTGGCTCCAAAGCCAGTTGTCGGGAATCTCAAGTGCAAATGGCTTATAGAACGGGTGATGAGTGTAGCTTGTGAATGTGACATATTCTTCCGGCACAATCTTCATCTCCTTGGCAAATGACTGAGGGGTATAGGTCTTGCCGTTATAAGTGAATGTCTCAACTGCCGGACCCATATAAGCATCAAGAATAGCAACAAATCCCGGAAGCCATGCTGTCGAGAGTTTCCTATTGGGGTTGCTGTTGATAGCTTTAAGGTAGGCAGAGAGGGCTGCTTCCATCTCATAATGTGAGTGCTTGTCTTCACCATAGTTAAGACCCGGGTAAACTTCTTCCGGAACCGCACCGTAGTTTTCAATTGCATAGACAACATCCGCACCTGAACCACCCTGGGCAAAATTGATTTTTCCATTGGTGCTTATGTATTTCTTAGCTTTGTCGATGTAGCAATTACGTACAGTCCACATCTCGGAAAGGTCAAGTTCCGGTCCTCCCTTACGCATTACATCGTCTTCGATCATGGATGTGGAAGAGAATGCCCAACATGTACCGGACTTATTCTGGTCCTTAACCGGGGTTGACTTGTTGACTTTAACATCAGTGAATTTGAATCCGGTAGAGTCAGGGATTTCAATCTTTGGATCAGCCTGACCTGCCTGAAACTTGTCCAAGTGTGTAGCATTTGCGGAGAATACAATTGTAGAAAATGCTACAGCAGTAAGAATCAATTTCATAATAATATTAGTTTAATTTTTATTGATTGTCCGTTATTTCTCTTATTGATGGCTTTACAATGCGACATGCAATAAAAGTTACAATGCAACAAAGCATCACAAACCAGAAATATATTTCAAAGGCATTCCCATGACTAAATCCGGAAAGTCCAAATTCAGCCATCCGCTCGAACAGCCATCCGGCAGCCATGCCCGGGAGCATGATTCCTGCCATGGAAAATGCTATGCAGAATGCGTAGTGTGAGGTCTCAGCTTCCCCTCTTGCGAAGTATATCATATACATCATTAGTGCCGTTAACCCGAAGCCGTAGCCAAACTGTTCAACTGCGACAGCAATGCTTATCAACCAAAAATCAGTAGTAGGCCATATAGCAAGAAGACAATATACGATGCACGGAAGTGTAAGAAGTGTTGCCATAGGCAGGAGCCATCGGCTAAGCCCCCCCTTGCCAATAGCCATACCTCCAAGTATACCTCCCAAAAGCAAAGCGATTACGCCGACAGTGCCATTTGCAAACCCTATCTCAGTCAACGAGAGTCCTAAACCTCCATCTGCTATTGGGGTTTTCATGAAAATGGCCACCATCTTTGTACACATTGCTTCGGGAAGACGGAAAAGCAACATAAATGCCAATGCAACTCCAATATGTTTTTTCTTGAAGAAGGATACAAAGGTCATGGCAAAGTTATGCAGTATATCGGAAGCCGTTGATCCTCCAACCGGATGGTCGTCGGAAAGGATAGGGAGCATTTGCATGTGGTATAGCCAAATGCCAAGAAATATTGCTGTAAGACAGTAAAATACAATAGCCCAAGCGCCTTCCGGCTGCATTCCTCTGCTCTCAAGCCAGCCGGCAAGAAGAGTGAGACCTCCTTGCCCTAACACGGTAGCCACTTTATAAAAAGTGGAGCGAATACCAACAAAATCTGCCTGCTGCTTTTCAGAAAGCGCCAGCATATAGAATCCATCTGCGGCTATATCGTGAGTGGCAGAAAAAAATGCCATGAAGGCAAATACAAGGAGGGTCGATGCAAAAAAGAAAGAGGTCGGCAGGCAAAGGGCCACCATCAGCATGCACAAAGTCATTAACGACTGCATGGCGAGTGTCCACTTTCTCTTGGTTGAGAAAATGTCGATGAAAGGACTCCAGAACGGACGTATTAGCCACGGCAGGGAGAGAAGTCCTGTCCACGCAGTTATTTCCGGAATGGATATGCCAAGTTCGCAATAGAACAGCACGGGCAAAGTGTTGACAGCACAATAAGGGATTCCCTCTGCAATATAAAGAGAGGGAATCCACTTCCATGGTGATGTGTGTCTGTTTCCAGCCATTACTGTTCAAAAATACATTTTAAGCCAGAGGGCAGCGGGGCTTGATCTGTTTGAAGAAGTCGTTGCCCTTATTGTCGACGAGTATGAATGCAGGGAAGTTTTCCACTTCAATTTTCCATATTGCCTCCATGCCAAGTTCCGGATATTCGAGGAGCTCAACATTCTTTATTGAGTTCTTTGCCAGAATTGCAGCCGGGCCTCCGATAGATCCAAGATAGAAACCTCCGTGTTTCTTGCAAGCATCAGTCACCTGTTGTGAACGGTTGCCTTTTGCAATCATGATCATTGAACCTCCGGCAGCCTGGAACTGGTCGACATAAGAGTCCATGCGTCCGGCGGTGGTAGGACCGAATGATCCTGATGGTAGCCCTTCCGGTTTCTTGGCGGGACCTGCATAATAGATCGGGTGCTCTTTCAGATAGTCGGGCATTGGCTCGCCGGCATCAAGACGCTCCTTGATCTTAGCGTGAGCGATATCGCGTCCTACTATGATAGTGCCTTTGAGTGAGAGTCGGGTTGATACTGGATATTTGTCGAGGTCAGCGAGAACTTCTTCCATAGGGCGGTTGAGATCGATTTCAATCACTTCTCCTTCTCCAGCCTGACGAAGTTCAACCGGTATAAGTTCACCGGGATTTTCATCAAGCTTCTCAACCCATAGGCCATCTTTGTTGATTTTTGCCTTGACATTTCTGTCGGCGGAACAGCTGACACCCATTCCTACGGGGCACGATGCACCGTGACGTGGAAGACGGATGACCCTGACATCGTGTGCAAAGTACTTGCCTCCGAATTGGGCTCCCAAACCAATGTTATGTGCAGCTTCGAGGAGCTCCTTCTCAAGCTCAACATCACGGAATGCGCGACCATATTCATTTCCTGTTGTTGGAAGATTATCGAAATATTTCACGGATGCTTTCTTCACAACTTCAAGGTTCTTCTCAGCGCTTGTTCCGCCAATAACAAATGCGATGTGATAGGGTGGGCAAGCAGCGGTGCCGAGAGTCTTCATCTTTTCAATTAGGAAAGGCACCAATGTTTTTTTATTGAGAATAGCCTTTGTCTCTTGATATAGATAAGTCTTGTTAGCTGATCCTCCGCCTTTTGCTACGAAAAGAAATTTATACTCATTGCCTTCTGTGGCATGGATATCAATCTGAGCTGGTAAGTTGCATCCTGTGTTGACCTCATCATACATTGTCAATGGAGCATTTTGTGAATATCTCAGATTGTTTTCGGTATAAGTTTTATAGACACCGAGAGAAATTTTCTCTTCGTCATCACATCCGGTCCATACGTTCTGGCCTTTATAAGCAGCACAAATTGATGTTCCGGTATCCTGACAGAAAGGAAGAATACCCTTAGCGGCGATATCGGCATTGCGTAGCATGGTCAGAGCGACAAATTTGTCGTTTTCCGATGCTTCCGGATCATGAAGTATCTTTGCCACCATCTCGTTGTGTTCCCTTCTAAGCATAAAAGAGCAATCATGAGAGGCTACGTTGGCTATCACAGTGAGGGCCTCAGGATCAACCACGAGCATTTCGTGTCCATTCCAGTCCTCGGTCTTAACATAGTCTTTTGTGATGAGCTTGTATTCGGTAGTGTCGGGGCCAAGCTCAAAAGGCTTCTGATAATGGAAAGGTTTTGTTGCCATTGTGTAAAATAGTATAAGGTTTTGAATATGTAATGTCGATTAGATCGGTCTTTATTTGCCGGATAAAGCCCCGATTTCAAGTAAACCACCCGTTATGGGGTCAAATATGGCAAACGAAGGTGATTTCTTATCCGTGAACAGTGAGGGGTCGAGACCAAAGGTTGTTCCGAATTGTGACATTTGGAATTCCTTTTCAAATAGGTTGCGACCAAGCGAAGAAATAGTTATCCTTGCACTTCCCGGTATATTGTATATTACAGCATTCTTAGGTAGTTTCTTTGGCTCTCCTTTTGCATCAAGGGGTAATACGGCTTCATTTGTTGTCGCTATCTCAAGATAAACAGGATCCCCTGAAAGATCATCGGCATCCACAAATCCTGCAAAATCAGACATACGGAAAAGAATCTGCTTGCCATCGGCGTCCGGAACAAATGTAAATTTGCGAGTTACGTATTCAGTGGTAACGCTACCGGTAAAGGCCGCATTCAGTGCAGCTTCCTGTTCCCCCAGGGAAGCAAGCATGAGTTCCATTTGCTTGCCGTCGGCAGGCATGGCATCAGCAGTGCCTCGGGTTAGAGATAATTTTGATTCCCTGACTTCCATAAGTGACTCAGCAAGCAACTGAGCTTGTTTCGCAGAACTTTTCGATGCCACAAAGTCCTCGTCTACAAACTGCAGGTATTCATTGCCGGTAGGCCATTTCACTTTGGCGGGCGTAGTGCCCTTTGATTGGTTGTCGGAAGATGGTGCGGAGACTTCTTTGTTTATTGCAAGTAGCATGCCGTTGGCATCAACAGTGATGGATGTAAGTGCACCTGGGCGTAGCTGCATAAGATATTGTGAATCTGCATCCTTTACTCCATAAGGGCGCACTATGACATCTGTTATCTCCCATTTCTCGGAGTCTTGATCCACCGCCTTGTCATAGCCTATCGATTTTTTAGCATAAAGATAGAAAGGACCTTTCTTTGATACCTGATGCCTTGCTGTCACTTCAACTTCAAAAGCGGTTGTGGGCAATGTATATACAAGGCCATATTCATTACTCTTTTCAGCTGTGAGAACTTTTGTGGCTTGAGCCCATCCAAGAGAGAATGTAAATGCGCAAATTAATGTCAGGATTGTTTTTTTCATATCTTTTGATCTGCGAAAATTGCTAAACAGTTCTATCAATTACTGCCTTGATCGCTCTTCCAAGACGATCACAAATGTCGGATGCGACCACTCCATATTCTCCGATTTCTTCAGAGGCTATATCACCTGCAAGGCCATGAATGTAAACACCGATTGTGGCTGCATATTCAGGTTGGTATCCTTGTGCCATAAATCCGGCAATCACACCGGTCAGGACATCACCGGCTCCTGCTGTAGCCATACCTGGATTTCCTGTTGAATTAAAGTATACATTAACTTTTCCAGTTGCACCGGGACGGACAATCATTGTGTAATGGCTCTTCAGAACTATGATAATGTTATAATGGGTTGCCATCTCAATGGCTTTTTTCAATCTTTGTTCAGAAGAAGGTTGTTCGCCAAAAAGTCGGTCAAATTCTCCAATGTGTGGAGTAATTACGGTGCGAGGAGGAAGCATGGTGAGGAGTGCCGGACGCTTTACTATGCAATTGAGGGCGTCAGCATCAAGCACGAGAGGTGACTTACATGTTTTTAGTAGCGACTCAAGGGCATTTATGGTAAGATCATTTGTGCCGATGCCGGGACCTACGGCCACTGCCTGATGTGAATGATGAAGACTCATGTCGCTGATCACTCGTTCATTACGGTCAGGTTCAAACATGGCCTCCGGTACGGCAGTCTGAAGAATTGTGACCCCGGTTCTTGGTGAATGCACAGTGGCAAGTCCTGCGCCGCATTTAAGAGCAGCGCGAGCGCACAGAACGGCAGCTCCCATCATACCCATACTGCCGGCAAACATCATTGCCGATCCAAAATCCCTTTTTGCGCTGAATGGGTGGCGCGGATGAAGCAGAGGCCGAATTGTCCTGCTTTCAACCAACATCCAATCAGACTTTTTATCTTTGATGACTTTCTGATCCAATCCAATGTTAAGCACCATTCTTTCTCCAAGCAGATCGGCGTGTTCGGCAAAGAAAAAAGATAGTTTGGGGAACTGGAAGGTCAAAGTAAGGTTGGCATGAACAACATCGTGAAAACGGACATTGCTATTCCATTCTCCAGATAAACCGGAGGGGATATCGATACTGATGACAAATGCACCGGAGTCATTTATAAGATGAGCCACAGATGCAAAGCCTCCTGTGAGAGGATCCCGTAGACCGACACCGAAGAGTCCGTCGATGATGACATCGTTTTCGGAAAGTTGAGGAGGAATGAAAGATGTGGTTATTTCCGTAAACTGAACGTTTGCTTCAGACTCAATCAATTTTTGTTTTTGAGCCGCGCAGTCATCAGATAGCTCACCCCTGACATTGAAAAGAAAAACTTCTATTTTGCTATAACCTTGTTCAGACAGTATTCGGGACACAGCAAGAGCATCCCCTCCATTGTTGCCCGGACCAGCGACCACCACAATACGACGGCTTGGGAGAAATCTTGAAGTAATCTCTTTTGCCACCGCATTAGCCGCTCTCTCCATCAAATCGAGAGAGTCGATTCCTTGTGCCTCGCAAGTTGCTGCGTCAAGGTCTTTTATGTCTTTGGAACTGAAAATCTTCATTTTTCTTCAGGCCATTTATTGTATATAATAGTAAAATTGCGTTTGCGACTACAAATTTAACCAAAAAAGCCGATTTTTCCAAAAAGGATAGTGCAAGATTCAAAAATATTAATTAAATTTGCATACTATTATTAGATAACCTTGTGTCAGACGAGCTTTAGGGCGTGTCTGATGCGAAAAATGTTTTAGGTAAAATGGTAGATTATAAGAAACTTGGTCTTGTCAACACACGTGAGATGTTTGCAAAGGCCGTACACGGAGGCTATGCAATCCCCGCCTTCAACTTCAACAACATGGAGCAGCTTCAGGCAATCATCAAGGCTGCAGCTGAAACAAAGAGCCCGGTAATTCTACAGGTTTCAAAAGGCGCTCGTAACTATGCAAATCCAACATTGCTCCGCTATATGGCTCAGGGTGCAGTTGAATATGCAAAGAGCCTTGGATGGGAAAAGCCGCAGATCGTGCTTCACCTTGACCATGGTGACTCATTCGAGACTTGCAAAGATTGTATCGATAATGGTTTCTCATCAGTAATGATCGACGGTAGCCATCTTAGCTTCGAAGAAAACTGCGAACTTACCAAGAAAGTTGTAGACTACGCTCATCAGTTTGATGTGACAGTGGAAGGAGAACTCGGTGTGCTTGCAGGTGTAGAAGATGAAGTAAGCTCAGACCACCACACATATACAGATCCGGAGGAGGTTATTGAATTTGTAGCCCGTACTCAGTGCGATAGCCTTGCTATCTCTATCGGCACTTCTCATGGTGCATACAAATTCACTCCTGCACAGTGCACACGTGACCCAAAGACAGGTCGTCTTGTTCCTCCTCCATTGGCATTCAATGTGCTTGAAGCTGTAGAGGCAAAACTTCCTGATTTCCCAATCGTTCTTCATGGTTCAAGCTCAGTTCCACAGGAATATGTAGACCAGATCAACGAATATGGCGGTAAACTTCCTGATGCGATCGGTATTCCTGAAGAGGAGCTCCGCAAGGCATCGAAGATGGACGTATGCAAGATCAACATTGACTCAGACAGCCGTCTTGCAATGACAGCAGCAGTTCGTAAGGTGCTTGCCGAGAAACCGGGTGAGTTCGACCCACGCAAATATCTCGGTCCGGCTCGTGATGAAATGGAGAAACTCTACAAGCACAAGATCATTAATGTGCTTGGCTCAGACGGAAAGGCTGAATAATATCAATCATTCAGAAGCCGAAGCTATTTAGCTTTTGAGAATAAAAAAAAGTCCGATGCAGCGATGTGTCGGACTTTTATTGTGATTAGATTTCGAAATCGAAATCACCATGTCTTTTTAAAGGAATAAATAAATGAGCCGGATTCTGTGGTCAGATGCCACTCCATCTTGTCTCCTCGCAGGACAGTTATGTCAAATTGTATAGGTTTGCCGTCTTGCGGGAAATGCAGCCAATTCGGTGTTATAAAGAGATAGCTGTCATTCTCTGTCGGTTTAGCCTGAAATCTCAGTGTCAAGAGATTGTCTGAAAGTGAGAAATTGCCATATCGATATAAGGGAGTATAGGGAGGTAGCTCCAATTTGATTACCTGGACAATTTCATTCTGGAAGCTAAATACGGTTTCTTCTTCCAAAGTCAGTTGGGTACCGTTTTCGGTAATTCCGACAAGAGCCCATGATCCAAAAATAGGGCCTAAGTGTCCATTATTCTGAGTGCACCCGCAAAAAAGCAGAAGCGACATTAGAACGGCTATATATATTCTTTTCATTATTTTGACTTTTTGATATTAAATTCACCACTATATGCAATTTGGATCTGAGCTCCAAAGTTGTCGCCTCTCAAAGAACCTTTGTCAAATGCTATCCTGACTCCAACCTCAAGTTGAGGAATTTTGTTGAATGGTAACCCTTTGGCTTCAATCATTGCTGACGTTGAATCAAGTTTTTTGTAAGCTGGTATGCGTCCTGCACCTCCTGCTGTTTCATATCCAATCATTACCCTATAGCTTAATCTATCCATTGGGTTCCCTTCCAAAGCAGCGTGGAAGCCCCGAGCTCGGTTGTGGAGGTAATCAAGCGATCCATTTGTATTATATATAGGTGCCAACAAAAATGGAGAGCCTATTCCCATGCCATAATTAGTATAAGCGCCATAATAATCATTATTATAGTAATTGTCGGCTCCTTCAGCCCGCCCTGATAGTGGATTCTCGGGAGAATCGTCCGGATCGTAGTGTATTGGGCCGGATTGATTTGTAAAATCGATATATTCGATTACAGCTTTCGTCACAATTCCTTTTCTACCAAAATCGTACTGGACTCCCCATAGTCCGTCCCACCCATTTTTCCTGCCGATTCCTGAGCCATCCTCCCAAGGCCATTCGAAATAGCCGCTTAGATTGGATCCATCGCGAAATTTGTAGACAGCTTTTAGATCCCATGAGCCCAAATGGCTACCTGTGTAATAATCTTCTCCACCTTCTCTTGGAAAAAACATCTGGAATGCATCCTTGAATTTAAATCCTCTGCGCTCAGTCTTTTTCAGGACTCCATTTTGGTAGTAAAAGGTTGAGCCCCCGAAAAATCCTGCTGCCTGCATTCCCAATGTCACGTAAAAATTTTTATTGGGATTAGTTCTAAAATAACACCTCTTGTAGTTATACCAAAGAAATACCGGTTCCAATCCGGAATAATAGTTGAACTCTGCTCTCCTGAATTTTGTATCCATCATCTTTCCATACATTATCTCACCATCAATCTGTACCCAGCCGTTGGTGAATGGAATGTTTTGGAAATCAAGAAATCCCGCAGCAATACCCGGGATGGAAGCGGCGTTGTTGCTACGCGTAAGATCTCCCGATGATAGATGGTCGTCAACAATCTTAGAATGAGTGTCTTTTATTCCCACAGTAAGAAAAACTGATCTGTACTTTAATTGTCCAAAAAGTTGAGTCAGACGGAAATTTGGCATTTTGGCATCATGTGTTCCCCATTTTTCCGTAGCATTGTCCCAACGAAGGTAGGAAGTCTTGGAGCCGAGGCCGGCTATATAGTCAATGCCTGCACTCCAGCTAAATCGTTTAGACATTTCGAGAGGACGCACGATGCCTGCTTCTTGCCAAATACCACTGCCTTCTACATAGCGGCCATAATTCCAAGACCCAAGCATGTACGGAGCAAGCGATTCCGATGATGCTTGTGCTGTAAGAGAAGCGTGATACTTGAAAGTGGAGTCAGCCAATGCAATATTGCCACATATTGTAAGAATAAGTAGTGGCAACAAGCGACTGATTGTCTTTGATTCAAACATAATCGGCAAATTTTTAAAATATTAATGTGAAACTATATCTTTTATTATTTCTCCGGCTAAAGTCATGCCGAAAATTGCAGTAATGTGGCAAAGACTTCCGTTTATCCGGACTTTGTATTCGCAGGATTCAGATGATTGCCCTTTGTTTTCAAGAAGTTCATCTGAGAAAACACAGAGAAATTTTCTGCTTGGGAATTGTCTTTCTCTTTTGAATTTATTACGAAGAGCTCTGGCAAGAGGGCATCCTTTGACATTCCAGAACTCAGCGACCTTAATTTTCGATGGATCCAACTTTAAGGCTGCTCCCATGCTGCTAAAGAATTTTTTGCCACTACGGGTAGCATTAAGAATAAGTAGTGCCTTATCTTTCAAGGAATCTATTGCGTCAACTATATAATCATAGTCGGTCAAATCTATATCCGAAGCTGTAGCTTCATCATAGAATAACGTCAATGTCTTTATGTCTGCATCGGGATTGATATCCAGCAGCCTACGTTTTGCAGCATCTGTCTTTATCTCGCCAATAGTCGACGTTGTTGCAGGCATCTGACGGTTTACATTGGTGGCAGATACGGTGTCTGAATCTACGAGAGTAAGATGTTTGATTCCTGTTCTTACAAGACACTCTGCCACCCAACTGCCAACGCCGCCAATTCCAAAGATAATGACCTTTGCCTCAGAAATACGAGACATTGATTCATCACCTACGAGCAGAGCAGTCCTATCAAAAATTCCGAAGCTCATCCATTGTCATATTATGAGTGATTTGATTGCGTCAATCACTCTGTCGGCATCCTTGTCAGATACATAAGGTCCGGAAGGAAGACATAATCCACTGTGGAATAAATTTTCTGAAACACCATTGACATAAGCAGGGAAGTCCTTAAAGACAGGTTGTTTATGCATGGGTTTCCATAAAGGTCTTGTTTCTATACCTTGCGATGCAAGAGCAAGCCTTATAGCCTCAATATTTGGATTTGGTTCACAGTCAGTATGAATGCCTTTGCCTTTGGCTGTCACACTTCCTGCGCCTCCTACAGCAGTCGTAACATCTGTAGAATATGCGTTTTCTTGGCCCTTAATTTTCAGATTTCTATCGATAAGCACAGTGCAAAGCCAAAAATTACTGTCATATTTTTCTGATGGATTCTCATGAAGGGAGATACCGGCAACATCCTGTAGGTGTTCCTTGTAATATTTCTGTCGATGGCGATGATGGGCTATGTAGTCGTCTGCAACTTTAATTTGCCCTCGGCCAATTCCTGCAGAGATATTACTCATTCGATAGTTGTAGCCTACTTCTTCATGCTGGTAGTAGGCATATCCGAGACGAGCTTGAGTGGCGTAATACATCACTTTGCGGGCAGCTTCCTCGTTTGGGCACACAAGGGCTCCTCCGCCAGAAGTTGTTATCATCTTATTGCCATTGAATGATAGCACCCCATATTTCCCGAATGTGCCGCATTTTCGTCCAGCATAACATGAGCCGAATGCCTCAGCCGCATCTTCAAGAACAGGTATGTCCCATTTCTCAGCTACCTCTATGATGCGATCATAATCAACAGGCATGCCATATAGGCATACGAGTATGATGGCTTTCGGTTTTTTGCCGGTCTTATCAATTCTGTCTGCAATGGCCTTATCTAAAAGCTCCGGATCCATATTCCATGAGCGGGCTTCTGAATCTATCATTACAGGTGTGGCTCCGACATATCTCACCGGATTTACGGAGGCGCTGAATGTCATAGATTGAACAATTACTTCGTCTTCAGGTTCGACTCCAAGACAAACCAGACCTAAGTGCAAGGCTGCAGTGCCGGAAGATAAAGCCACAATATTTTTATCTTCGCCAAGAAATTTCTCCAAATCTTTTTCAAACCCAGACACGTTAGGCCCAAGAGGCACAACCCATTCGCCGTCAAATGCTTCTTTTATGAATTGCATCTCATAACCCGACATTTTGCACATTCGAAGCAAAATCCTGTTGTCCATAAGTCAGATTTTTTTATTATGTTCAGCAATGGAAAGCAACTGTTCAAGGTGCTCTTTTTTTGATGGTCTCTTGTCAATCAGAGACACATTGCTCTGTAGTCTGTGCACATCGCTACCCACAACATCGATAAATCCATTTTTGAGAAGCCATAAACTTTTTTTACGAGCGGTCTCGCCATAGCCACCAACTACAGAGACATAATTGAGTTGCATTTTGACACCTTTCTCCCTAAGACGTGTATAGTCTTTTTCATCCATATAGTTATATCTTTCCGGATGAGCCAAAAGTGGGAAATATCCGGCAGAAAAGATTGACTCAATTATTCGATCAAAACCAAATGGTGCGGAAAAATATGAAGTTTCTACAAGGAGATGATCTTTATTATCCCCAATCGGCAGAAGGTCTCCGGCTGCAAGCCTTTCTTCAAACAAGGAATCAAGCATGTTTTCCGAAGCGAGTTTGATCTCAAGATTTCCATCCCATGCAGACTTAAGTTCTTCAAACCGATGCTTTAACTTATCGGTTGAATTTGGATAATCCTCCATGATATGAGGAGTCAGCCACAAAGTTGATATACCCAAGGCTTCAAAATGCTTGAGCACCTGCAGGGAATCTTCTAAATTCCTGATGCCGTCGTCGACACCCGGCAGCACATGCGAATGCCAATCGGTCATTCCATTAAATAATCCGCTCTCTTCAAGAGAAGGCACTTTATTTTTAAACAGCCACATTATGTAAAATTTATTTTAAAAGCACTGCAGCTGTAGTAAGTAGAGATGCTACTGAGAGCCAAAAACTTACATTTAAGACATTATTGCCGTTAGTCGTTGTCTGGCGTTTTCTGATATTGTTTGGCTCAACGTAAACCACGTCGCCTTGCTTAAGATAATATGCGGGAGATTTTAGCATTCCCTTAGCATCGGAGATGTCTACAACATAAGTTTGAACCTTGTCACCATCTTTGCGGATAACCTTGACATTTTCTCGTTGTCCTTGGATTGTCATATCACCGGCGAGCGACAAGGCCTCGACAATAGTTATGACATCTGTGTTGAGATCATATCTGCCGGGTCTGACTACCTCTCCAAGAACAGAAACTCCAACATTCAAGAATTCGACAGTTACCACCGGATCTTTTATAAGCCCTTTCCCCATAATCTCTCCCTTTATGAATGCGGCAAGTTCATTGCGAGTCATACCCTCAACCTTCAATACACCCAGAACCGGATAATCAATGGTTCCTTCAGCGGAAACTGTAAATCCGGATATTCCATCGTTATAGCCTACATTATAGTTGCGATAGTCGGCGTCTACTATGGTGCTGCTTCTACTTACATGGGAGTTTGAATAGACAGGCAGATTGAATATTTGGGCCAATGCAGGATTCTGGCAGCTGACTATAATCGACAGTTTGTCGAAAGGCTGCACCTTTATGGCTTTGTCGGAAGCAGATGCAACTTCCAACACCTCAGCGTTCTGAATACCTTGGAAATAGGCAACGTCCTTGGGTGTTGAACAGCTTGAGATGCACAATATTAGGGTAATAAAAAGAATCGACCGTATAAATATTTTCTTAGCATTCATTGATGAAATTCAAATAATATGGATTAGATTATTCATAAAGAGAGGTGTTCAGTTTGGATTCCTTCCTACGAATAGCGCCAGTGATGATTATGTTGGCACAAATCCAAATTGCAATATCTCCGGCAAGGAGCCAAGTTGCCGCTATGTAAGGCGACAGGCATACGTTTACAACCATGAAAACTACAGCTGCAAGAAGTATTGCGCAAAGAGAAGCTCGTTGATTCAGACCAAGTGCAAGCAGCTTATGATGAATATGACATTTATCGGGCAGGAACGGATTCCTGTGATGTCTTATGCGATGAAAATAGACGCGCACTACATCGAAAGCCGGAATTGCAAGTGGAGAAAAAGCGAGCACAAGTTTATTGTAGCTGTCCGAAATCTTTAAGGAATCAATATTAGTCACGCTAAGAGCAATGAAAGCAAGAAGCATGCCTACGGTTAGTGAGCCGGTGTCGCCCATAAAAATTTTCTTTCTTTTCTTAGGATTCCCGAATACGTTGAAGTAGAAGAAAGGCACCAAAGTGCCGAGTTGAGCCCAAGCCAACAGAGCAAGCATCCATTCTTGAGCCAGTGTCAGTACTATGCCATAGAAAATCAAGGCGATACCACTAAGGCCAGAGGCAAGTCCATCAATACCATCGATAAGATTGATTGCATTGACCAGATATACAACTACAAAACCGGAGATGCACCAGCCGAGCCAATCGGGGATAGCGTGTATCCAAAGGACTCCTCCCATGTTATGGATATATGCACCTGATGCGCAGATGAAAATGGCACATAATATTTGACTTACGAATTTGGCCTTATATCTGACACCAATAAGATCGTCGGCAATTCCGACAAGAAACATCATCATCTCTGCACAAAGCAGATATAACAAGGCTTGAGTGCAATTTGCTATAATATTTGTGGAATCTGTCAGTCCGATGCTGATATTTACAGCCAAGACGAGACAGATTGAAAATATAATTGCCGGCAGGAAGGCTATACCTCCCAACCTTGGCACTACGCCTTTGTGAATCTTTCGTTCATCAACTTCGTCAAAAAGCTTCTTGCTGAAAGCAATGAGCAGAATCTGGGGTATTATGATGCCTGTGAGCAGGAGAGCCACACAAAATACTCCCACGTCAGTATATATCCAGTATGAGGTCGTCATATAGTAAAATCTTCAAATGCCACTTACTTAGCTCATGATGTTTTTGTAAGCAGTAATGCAAAGTTAGTTAAAATTTTTAACATAAGCAACCTTTCAGACATCAAATTTAAATAAATGTCATATTAGTGTGTCTGCCAATTATTTGCGTAATGAGTCGAAATAGTAGTCAAGTACATCTTTCGCAGCCATAAATGATGATTGCTCGTTGTTAAGAACCCGCAGTTCTTTCTGTTCGAGCAATTCCTTAAGCCCGGGAGTCTGATAGAACTTACTTCGTAGTTGTTCCTCGATAGTTTCCGTCATCCAATAGCGCGCTTGCTCGTTGCGTTTGCGTTCGAAATATCCATTATCCTCGACATACTTGAAATATCGGTCGATCATATCCCACACTTTATCAATGTCGAGCTCATAGTAGCCACTATATGTGACAACTTCCGGCACCCACTTGCTTGGAGTAGGCGGGAACAGCATTAAAGCGGTCCGGAACTGTTGCGCGGCGAGTTTACAACGGTCAACATTATCACCATCGCATTTGTTAATGGCGATACCATCTGCCATTTCCATAATTCCGCGTTTTATTCCTTGCAACTCGTCGCCAGTGCCGGCAAGTTGGATCAGCAGAAAGAAGTCGACCATTGAATGCACGGCGGTCTCGCTTTGTCCGACACCGACGGTCTCTACAAAAATACGGTCGTAGCCGGCCGCCTCACACAAGACTATTGTTTCTCGTGTTTTTCTTGCCACGCCACCAAGAGATCCTCCGGAAGGGGAAGGCCGAATGAATGCATCTTTCTCTAAAGATAGTTTTTCCATTCTTGTTTTGTCTCCAAGAATACTTCCCCGTGTCCGTTCGCTACTCGGGTCGATTGCAAGCACGGCAAGTTTATGGCCTTGCCTGATCACGTGAGTGCCGAAAACATCAATAGATGTAGACTTCCCTGCACCAGGAACACCTGTGATGCCGATTCTTCGAGACTTTCCACTGTAAGGAAGACATTTTTCTATTACTTCCTGCGCAATTGCCTGATGTGCATCGGCCGTGCTCTCAATAAGTGTTACGGCACGACCGAGGAGGCTTACATCACCTTTCAGTATACCCTCAACATACTCACTAGAAGAAAGGATTCTTTTTTTCTTCACCACCTTTCTATAAGGATTGACAGATGGATTTGATGTCACGCCTGCATTTACGCGCAGTCCTGTATATTTTTCATCGTTTTCCGGATGGTTCATGATAAAGATGTCAGTTAATTAGTTTTCTTGAGTATTGTTCCGCCAACGGGAATGCAAGTGATAGTGTCGCCCGATAGGCTATCGACCAGATATGTTTTATATATGAAGTCTTTTTCGTTTTTCTTGAAGAGGCGTCCTTTTAGCATAAGGGTCAAAGTGCTGATTTCAAATGGTCCGATACTATCGGGGGTGAGACCAGCCTCAAGGGGATTGGCATCAGTGATGGCGGTGAGTTTTAGGGGTTGCCCGCTATCATTATAGATGCCGACAAAAAGAGGCCGGGCCTCTTGGTTTGAAACTTCCCCTGCATCAATAATCTGAGAAGAGAGCCTGAGCTTTCCTGATTTGGCAGGATAAGCCCTATCCAAATTCTTTTTACTCGGTATGACATTTCCTTTAAGCTTGAAAGAATTACCGATACGCTCTTTTCCTGTGAAAATCTTAGCGGTCTTAAGAAATTTGCCAGGTCGATTGAGTGGATCATAGGTCACGGATATAACTACAGTGTCTCCTGGTGCAAAACTATGTTCCGGATAATCAATGGAAGAGCATCCACAACTTGTGCGGGCGGAAATGATGAAAGTTGAGTCTTTTGAAACATTGACTGCCTTTATCTTTCGGGTGACTTTGCCATCCTCTTCCTTAATCATGCCAAAATTAGCTTCTTCAGGAAAAAACTTTAGGGTTTTCTCAGTCTGAGCATAAGCTACAGAAGGAGCCACAAGGGTAAGTCCGCATATCGATAAGCATAGAAGACATATCTTTCCAAGGGAAACAGGAGGAAATTTCATGGAACGACCTCTCCTTTTATAATGAGTCTCGCCTTTCGTGGAGTCCCATTGGTGGTGATTGTGACTTTTTTAGAGAAATGCCCTTTCCCATTAGGAACGAATGTTACCTTGACAGAGCCGGATTTTCCCGGAGCCACAGGCTCATCGTTATATTGAGGTCTCGTACATCCGCAGTCGGCCCTTGCATTTGTGATTACCAGGTTCTTGTCGCCTGTATTGGTGAACTGAAATTCATGAACAACTCTGCCTTTTTTCACAGACACTTGTCCGAAATCATAGACAGTTTCCTTGAAATCAATCTGTGCATCTTTTTTTGCATGTGCAGGAAGTGCCATCAGCAATACAGCGAGAAATGGCATGGCCGCCCGGAGATATGTAATTATATAATTCTTCATACTGAATAAACGATTCATGTGGTGAAAATGTTATCTGGAGGTAATCAAAAGTGGATATTTGGACAAAAATAACAAAAAAAACAAAAATTTCTTGCACGGTCCAAGAAAAACCATTAACTTTGCATTGTCAAAGTGAAAACAAAGACAATCGGGGCGTAGCGCAGTCCGGTAGCGCACCTGGTTTGGGACCAGGTGGTC